>NZ_VPAU01000050.1:0-1282 GCF_013419095.1 Acinetobacter sp. YH12105 | reverse complement strand
AGAGATGGATCCGTAAATTTGAACAACTCCTATAAGTGATATTCTGCTCCTCAAATGATGTTATAAACATCAATATATGGAGTATTTTATGGCACGTAGACCAAGAAGAAATCATTCAAATGATTTTAAAGCTAAGGTAGCACTTGCTGCGATTAAAGCAGAAAAAACACTTGCTGAATTGAGTGCTGAGTTTGATGTTCATCAAAACCAAATTATTGACTGGAAAAATCAATTGATCTCAGCTTCCTCGCAAGCTTTCGATCAATCAAAAGCTCCAACAGAACCACCCATCGATCTAAAAAAACTACATGCAAAAATCGGTGAGCAGGCATTAGAAATTGATTTTTTAGAAGGTGTGTTGAAGAAACTGGGCCGCTTCAACCACAAAAGTTAATCGACGACTCACTTCAGATTTCAGTATCTAAGCAAGCTAAGCTGCTGAAAGTCTCCCGTGGTTGTTATTACTATCGCCCAAAACCTGTGAGTGCATCAGATCTGAAGCTGATGCGATGTATTGATGAATTACATATGCAATATCCTTTTGCAGGCAGTCGTATGATGCGTGATTTGTTGAATCGTCAAGGACATCATATAGGACGACGTCATACACGTACTTTAATGAAGAAAATGGGTATTCAGGCGTTATATTGCAAACCAAATTTAAGCCAGGCTAATCAAGCTCACCGTAAATATCCATATCTGCTCAAAGGGTTGGCTATTCAGCGCAGTAATCAAGTGTGGTCTACGGATATAACGTATATCCCTATGGCAAAAGGCTTTGTTTATTTATGTGCTGTGATTGATTGGCATAGCCGCAAGGTACTTGCGCATAGGGTATCGATTAGTATGGAGGTGGATTTTTGTATTTCGGCTTTAAATGAAGCGATTGAAAAATATGGTCGACCTGAAATATTTAATACAGACCAAGGCAGCCAGTTTACCAGTGATGCATTTATTGATGTATTGAAATCAAATGGCATTCAAATCAGTATGGATGGTAAAGGTCGATGGGTAGATAATGTGATGGTTGAACGATTATGGCGGAGCGTTAAATATGAAGAGGTGTATCTCAAAGCTTATAGCAGTGTCACAGATGCGAAAAAGCAATTAAGTGCATATTTTGAGTTTTATAATTTGAAACGACCTCATTCGAGTCTAGACAAAATGACACCAAATGAGTTTTACTATGATCAGCTACCCCAACAAAACAAGGTGGCTTAACTAGAGCGGAATATCACTTATAAATACGCTTTTAGTTGTTCAAACAAGTGGGACCACCTCT
>NZ_VPAU01000049.1:0-1319 GCF_013419095.1 Acinetobacter sp. YH12105 | reverse complement strand
AGTACCAGCGTACGGCCCACAGAATGATGTCACGCTGAAAATGCCGGCCTTTGAATGGGTTCATGTGCAGCTCCATCAGCAAAAGGGGATGATAAGTTTATCACCACCGACTATTTGCAACAGTGCCAAGCGCGGTGTCCGGAATTTCAGGTTTGTGTCTCTACAAAGACTAACTATCAGAAAAACTCATCGAGCATCAAATGAAACTGCAATTTATTCATATCAGGATTATCAATACCATATTTTTGAAAAAGCCGTTTCTGTAATGAAGGAGAAAACTCACCGAGGCAGTTCCATAGGATGGCAAGATCCTGGTATCGGTCTGCGATTCCGACTCGTCCAACATCAATACAACCTATTAATTTCCCCTCGTCAAAAATAAGGTTATCAAGTGAGAAATCACCATGAGTGACGACTGAATCCGGTGAGAATGGCAAAAGCTTATGCATTTCTTTCCAGACTTGTTCAACAGGCCAGCCATTACGCTCGTCATCAAAATCACTAGCATCAACCAAACCGTTATTCATTCGTGATTGCGCCTGAGCGAGACGAAATACGCGATCGCTGTTAAAAGGACAATTACAAACAGGAATCGAATGCAACCGGCGCAGGAACACTGCCAGCGCATCAACAATATTTTCACCTGAATCAGGATATTCTTCTAATACCTGGAATGCTGTTTTCCCGGGGATCGCAGTGGTGAGTAACCATGCATCATCAGGAGTACGGATAAAATGCTTGATGGTCGGAAGAGGCATAAATGCCGTCAGCCAGTTTAGTCTGACCATCTCATCTGTAACATCATTGGCAACGCTACCTTTGCCATGTTTCAGAAACAACTCTGGCGCATTGGGCTTCCCATACAATCGATAGATTGTCGCACCTGATTGCCCGACATTATCGCGAGCCCATCTATACCCATATAAATCAGCATCCAGGTTGGAATTTAATCGCGGCCTCGAGCAAGACGTTTCCCGTTGAATATGGCTCATAACACCCCTTGTATTACTGTTTATGTAAGCAGACAGTTTTATTGTTCATGATGATATATTTTTATCGGCACTGTTGCAAATAGTCGGTGGTGATAAACTTATCATCCCCTTTTGCTGATGGAGCTGCACATGAACCCATTCAAAGGCCGGCATTTTCAGCGTGACATCATTCTGTGGGCCGTACGCTGGTACTGCAAATACGGCACTGTTGCAAAGTTAGCGATGAGGCAGCCTTTTGTCTTATTCAAAGGCCTTACATTTCAAAAACTCTGCTTACCAGGCGCATTTCGCCCAGGGGATCACCATAATAAAATGCTGAGGCCTGGC
>NZ_VPAU01000048.1:0-1481 GCF_013419095.1 Acinetobacter sp. YH12105 | reverse complement strand
TGTTACTCACCATTCAAAATGTCTATATTCTCACCAATAAAAATGTCTAGTTTATGATGGTTTAAACATCATGGACTGGATATGAAATATAGATGCTGATCACTATGTCTGACAAAGAAATTCAACGTCTTGCTGTTCTGCAAGACGTTCGAGATCATCGTATTACACAAGTCCGTGCTGCTGAAATCCTTAATCTTTCAACCCGTCAAATTACCCGGTTATTGCAGAAGCTCAATCAAGATGGTGTTTCAGGTATGGCGCATGCCAGCCGTGGTCAACCTGGCCATCGTCGCCATGACGATTTATTAAAATCGCAATGTCTTTCCATTATTTCTGAACATCTGCTGGGATTTGGACCTACCTTGGCCCATGAGAAGCTCAGCAGCATATTTGACCTGAATATCCCGGTAGAAACGGTTCGGCGCTGGATGACTGCAAATGACCTTTGGATTCCGCGATCCAAACGTCTAAAACGCCCATACCAGCCACGCTATAACCGTGATTGCTTCGGTGAGCTGATCCAGATTGATGGCTCATATCATGACTGGTTCGAAGGACGCGCTGCTAAGTGCTGTTTATTGGTGTATATCGATGATGCTACCGGCAAGCTGTTGCATCTACGCTTTTGTGAGGCTGAAACGACCTTTGACTATATGCTTTCAACCCGAGCCTACATTGAGCAATACGGCAAGCCCTTGGCCTTTTATAGCGATAAACACTCGGTATTTAGAGTCAACCAGAAATCCAGGCAAGACAGCCAGATCACGCAATTTGGGCGGATTCTGAATGAGTTAAACATTGATATTATCTTCGCCAATTCACCCCAGGCCAAAGGTCGCGTAGAGCGAGCGAATAGAACCCTTCAGGACCGTTTGATCAAGGAGATGCGCCTGGAAGGCATCTGTTCGATTGCAGAAGCAAATGCCTGGTTGCCCTGCTTTATTGAGCAGTTCAATCAGAAGTTCGCCAAATGTGCGCGAAACTCAAAGAACCTGCATCGACCATTAACCGAATCTGATCTTGAACTGGATGATATTTTTACCTGGCAGGAACCGCGTAAGGTCACCAAGAACCTGACGATTACCTATGACAAATGTATTTATCTGCTTGAACCGACAGAGCTGAATCATAAGCTTGCTGGGCAATACATTTCATTTCTGGAGTATCCGGATGGCACTGTGGCCCTCATGCATGAAGGACGAAAGCTCAACTACAGCATCTTCAATAAATTGGCTGGGCTGCAGCAAAATGAGATTGTTGAGAATAAACGGTTAGGTTCAGTCCTGGCGCATATCCAGCAACAACATGAAGAATTGGAGAAACAGAATAAACGTTCCCGTGCCAAGAAAAGTATGCCGAGCCGTAAAGCTCAGAAAGCTGTTATTGGACAAAGAAATTTAAATCCTGTGCTTGACTCTTGTGGTTAAAAACAGGACATTTTAAATGGTTTATCGCATAGACATTTTAATTGGTGAATAACA
>NZ_VPAU01000046.1:0-1752 GCF_013419095.1 Acinetobacter sp. YH12105 | reverse complement strand
AATGCTTGCTCCAATGCATCGAGCACCATATCTGTATTCATCCGTGTCGATACTTTCCATCCAACAATTGCTCGTGAGAACACATCAATAATAAATGCAGTATAAACCCAGCCTGAATTTGTTTGAATATACGTAAAGTCACTCACCCACAGTTGGTCAGGATGATCAGCAGTAAAATTACGTTTTACCAAGTCATCCGCTCGTTTTTGATCATCTCGGCTACGGGTGGTTTGTTTGTTCTTACCACGCCAAACACCTTTTATACCTAGCTTTTGCATTAATCGAGCAACAGTACAGCGCGCAATAATATAGCCTTCACGTTTCAGTTTTTGCCAGACTTTACGTACACCATACCGACCTGAACTTTCCTTCCAAATTCGTTTAATCTCCTCAGCATGATGCAAGTCATGTAAATCTCGCTTTGCTCGATGTTCTGGATTTTCACAGAGATCTAGAGTCCGGTAATAGGTTGAAGGTGCGATCGGTAAAATTCTACAAATCGCCTCGACTCCGTACAGCTCTTTATTATTATGGATAAAATCCACCATTATTTGTGTGGGCGGTCGAGCTCCGCCTGGGCGAAAAAAGCGGCTGCTTTACGTAGAATTTCATTGGCGCGTTGCAGTTCTTTATTTTCGCGTTCGAGTTGTTTGATACGTTCTTGGTCTGAAAGCTGCTGTACTTTAACTGGATTTTGTTTATCTAAATATTTTTGATACCAAACACGTAGTGTTTCAGGAGTACAACCCTTGCGCAGTATACTGCTCAGGGAGCAATAGCGGTGATCGCAGCCCAATTCGATGGATAATCTTTCTCGGATTCAATCAATAATTGAACCGCTCTTTCTCTGATTTCAGGGGTATATTTTACTTTTTTCATCGGGACATTCTCTCAGAAAGCTTGGTCTCCGACAAACCCGGTACGGTTCAAAAATCTTCCATTGATTTATTTATATCTGTTAAACCAGTCGCATTATGAAATGTAATATAAGTAGAAATTTCAGTATAAATGGTCATGATCTTTTCTAAATTTGAATATCTAAGCGTCTTCATTAATCAACCTTATTGATTATTAGTTTCTTCTTTTAAAGCTCTTTGTACTGTTGCTATCCCTACTTTAAACTTTTCTGCAACACCTCTAAATGTTGAATTTTCTTCAGCCATTGCTTTTCGTATTTCAACATAGTCAACCTTCCGCTTTCTTCCCTTATATAAGCCCTTCGCTTTGGCTTTTGCAATTCCTTCCTTTTGACGCTCACGGATCATGGAGCGTTCAAACTCTGCAAATGCAGCAAGCATCTGAAACATGAGTTTATTTATTGCCGATTGTGCTACATCATGACTGAAGGTCAAATTCTCTTTATGAAAAATAATGGTTATACCACGATCATTCAGACTATTCACAATTTCGTTCAGATCATTTGTATTACGTGCCAGACGATCAATACTATGAACATGCACCGTATCACCTTCACGCAGATAGTCGAGCATTGCATTTAACTGAGGACGTTCACGGCTACCACCGCTTGCCTTTTCAGTAAAGGTCTTATCCAGGCTGATTCCATCTAATTGACGTTCAGTATTTTGTTCAGTTGAACTGACTCGAATATATCCGACCTGATTAGGCATTCTGTACCGTTAGAGTTTAGATAATTAAATACATATTGTACCGAAATTAAATATTAAGTCTATAAATACGGTTTTTGAGTTGCTTTTTAAGACTTTATTTTGTTCCGTTAGGCTATACTCTAAA
>NZ_VPAU01000045.1:0-1991 GCF_013419095.1 Acinetobacter sp. YH12105 | reverse complement strand
TTCAAACAAATTCAGGCTGGGTTTATACTGCATTTATTATTGATGTGTTCTCACGAGCAATTGTTGGATGGAAAGTATCGACACGGATGAATACAGATATGGTGCTCGATGCATTGGAGCAAGCATTTAGGGCGGCAGAGGGGGCTGGAACGCTGAGTGCGCCCATGCCGCATTGCGAAGCAAAAGATAATCGGATAAAATGTAGCAATTCATATTCGTAAGCGTGGAGTAATCAGATGGGAAATTCCAAGTCAGCAGACAAGTAAGCCGCAACAACCAGTATTGTTGTTGCGGCGCTCTGTAAGGCTAGTCTCATCTGATTGCTGACGAGCAGACGTCGCCCGGTATTCCTTAATCGAGGGTTGATTCGTCATGACCACCACACGCCCCGCGTGGGCCTATACGCTGCCGGCAGCACTGCTGCTGATGGCTCCTTTCGACATCCTCGCTTCACTGGCGATGGATATTTATCTCCCTGTCGTTCCAGCGATGCCCGGCATCCTGAACACGACGCCCGCTATGATCCAACTCACGTTGAGCCTCTATATGGTGATGCTCGGCGTGGGCCAGGTGATTTTTGGTCCGCTCTCAGACAGAATCGGGCGACGGCCAATTCTACTTGCGGGCGCAACGGCTTTCGTCATTGCGTCTCTGGGAGCAGCTTGGTCTTCAACTGCACCGGCCTTTGTCGCTTTCCGTCTACTTCAAGCAGTGGGCGCGTCGGCCATGCTGGTGGCGACGTTCGCGACGGTTCGCGACGTTTATGCCAACCGTCCTGAGGGTGTCGTCATCTACGGCCTTTTCAGTTCGATGCTGGCGTTCGTGCCTGCGCTCGGCCCTATCGCCGGAGTATTGATCGGCGAGTTCTTGGGATGGCAGGCGATATTCATTACTTTGGCTATACTGGCGATGCTCGCACTCCTAAATGCGGGTTTCAGGTGGCACGAAACCCGCCCTCTGGATCAAGTCAAGACGCGCCGATCTGTCTTGCCGATCTTCGCGAGTCCGGCTTTTTGGGTTTACACTGTCGGCTTTAGCGCCGGTATGGGCACCTACTTCGTCTTCTTCTCGACGGCTCCCCGTGTGCTCATAGGCCAAGCGGAATATTCCGAGATCGGATTCAGCTTTGCCTTCGCCACTGTCGCGCTTGTAATGATCGTGACAACCCGTTTCGCGAAGTCCTTTGTCGCCAGATGGGGCATCGCAGGATGCGTGGCGCGTGGGATGGCGTTGCTTGTTTGCGGAGCGGTCCTGTTGGGGATCGGCGAACTTTACGGCTCGCCGTCATTCCTCACCTTCATCCTACCGATGTGGGTTGTCGCGGTCGGTATTGTCTTCACGGTGTCCGTTACCGCGAACGGCGCTTTGGCAGAGTTCGACGACATCGCGGGATCAGCGGTCGCGTTCTACTTCTGCGTTCAAAGCCTGATAGTCAGCATTGTCGGGACATTGGCGGTGGCACTTTTAAACGGTGACACAGCGTGGCCCGTGATCTGTTACGCCACGGCGATGGCGGTACTGGTTTCGTTGGGGCTGGTGCTCCTTCGGCTCCGTGGGGCTGCCACCGAGAAGTCGCCAGTCGTCTAACCGACGACTGGTAGCAGGCCCGCTCCGATGCGGCGCACTAACCATCGAAACCTCGTGAATGTCGGTATCCTGTCTGGCAGGATACCGCTCATTTCCCTTGTTCAGTTCATCGCCGTCGCCGAGCATCTGAATTTTCGGCATGCGGCCAAGGCACTTGGTATCAGCTAGTCGAGCGTCAGCGCGCGTGTGAAAGCGCTGGAGGATAACCTTGGTGTCCTGCTATTTGAGCGCCATGCGCGGGGCGTTCGGCTAACAGACGCAGGCAGGCACTTCATGGGGCACTGTTGCAAATAGAGATTTGAGTCGATGATGTTCCCTTTAAAAAGTACTTAGAGACCGAAAACCCTGTTGATTAGACACACTTCACCCTGAGGCTGACCATAATAAAATGACGATGCTTGTCC
>NZ_VPAU01000044.1:0-2262 GCF_013419095.1 Acinetobacter sp. YH12105 | reverse complement strand
CATTCTGTACCGTTAGAGTTTAGATAATTAAATACATATTGTACCGAAATTAAATATTAAGTCTATAAATACGGTTTTTGAGTTGCTTTTTAAGACTTTATTTTGTTCCGTTAGGCTATACTCTAAAAATACAAAAATACAAAAATACAAAAATACAAAAATACAAAAATACAAAAATAAAAAATTATAAAATATGATAAGTGACCGTCACACGACACATAAGTTGTCATTGATAAAAACCTTCATTATTGGAGGTTTTTATCAAGTCTCATATTAATTTTAGAAAATTAAAACTTTATGGGTTTTCCAAAATCAATAATTACTTGGACGTTTATTCTTCTTTTATCGGGACATTGTTTCTGCTTTAAGGTTAAATAAGACTACATAAAACCGTGGAACATTGCTCAATAATTAAGCGTGGAACAAGAAAAAACATAAAAAAAGCCCGAACAGTGATGCTCGGGCTATAAACTTTGAAATAAGTATATGAATTTCAAGGTAAATTATAACACGTTTCGTATAAGGTGTATTATGTTAATTTTAGGGAAATTTAACTATTCTGATTTTGCTGAAATCATAAATTTATAAGAGATAAATAATGCTAATAAAAAGATATTGGATTATTTCCTCGTATGTCCTGTTACTTATTGGATGTACATCAAAAGATATTTCAAAAGATATTCCTAAAGAAGGGGAAATAGTGACATGGAAGCAGAATCCAAATTTGATAGTAAAAGCAAAGCTTGGTCCACGTAGAAAACATATTCCTGACCAATTTGATAATGAATTTTATCGCCCTGAACGTGAACATTATTTAGGGCAGTTTCCAATTGACTATATTCCTGAAAAATTTCCCGCTATAACTCAAGAGGAAGCAAATACTTTACCAATGCCTGACTCTAATCGACAATTAGAATTTTATTTAACTTTCAATAGGGAAAAAATAGAAGCTACGGATGGTTTTGCACCTGATCATAAAGATCAGGTACGAGTACGAATAAAAGGTTTAGGTTTAGAGATGAGGGAAAATAATACTGATACAAAAAAAGTAATTCTTAATAATATTACTCCGGAATATGTCAAGATGGATTCGAAATTTAAAAAATTCGGCTTGGAATGTTATCGGAGGATTTTTTCTGATGAATATCTATTTTGTTATGCAGATTCGAATATTCCAAATGTTTCTGGTGTCTTTCTTAAAGTTAATACAAGAGGAAGAAGACCAGAAAATGGAGAATCAATTGAAATAATAGGAAATAACTATGAATCAAATAAGTATGGGGATATATGGGTTCAATGGGAAACTAATTTAAACAATTGGGAGAAATGGCAAGATATTGATAATGCAATATGGCGCTTATTAGACACATGGAACTCAGCTCCATCATCTCAAAAAAATAACTAAATTTTACTTATTTAACATAATGGCGGTTATACGAAATTCTGTTGTAGCCCCATACATTCAAGTTTATTTCTTGCATGAATGTATCCTATAGGATACATTACTCTTATGTACTCAATATATACCACTGAAGTCTTTGATGACTGGTTTACTAAGTTAAAAGACCAGCAGGCAAAAAGACGTATACAAGTCCGAATTGATCGGGTTGAAGATGGAAACTTTGGAGATACTGAACCAGTAGGTGAAGGTGTCTCTGAATTACGTTTCTTCTTTGGACCTGGCTACAGGATCTATTACTGTAAGCAAGGGCAAAGGGTCGTTATTCTTTTAGCAGGCGGAGACAAGTCTACGCAAAGTAAAGATATAAAACTTGCCCTACAATTAGCACAAGATTTAGAGGAGGAGCTGTAAATGGCTATCAAACTTCGTAAATGGGACAGTGCTGAACATCTTAAAACAGAAGAAGATATGCAAGCTTACCTACAAGCCTGTATCGATGAATCTAATGGTGATGCGGCATTCATTGCAAAAGCTTTAGGTAATATTGCTAAAGCTAAAGGAATGGCTCAATTATCAAGAGATACTGGTTTAGGTCGAGAAAGTCTTTATAAAGCACTTTCTGGCGATGTAAATCCAAGCTTTGATACTGTTATTAAAGTCGTAAAAGCACTGAATTTACGCTTAGCAATTTAAAAAAAACTAGTAAAAAAGGGAGCTTTAAGCTCCCTTTTTCATGTTATTCACCAATTAAAATGTCTATGCGATAAACCATTTAAAATGTCCTGTTTTTAACCACAAGAGTCAAGCACAGGATTTAAATTTCTTTGTCCAATAACAGCTTTCTGAGCTTTACGGCTCGG
>NZ_VPAU01000043.1:0-2266 GCF_013419095.1 Acinetobacter sp. YH12105 | reverse complement strand
TACCAGCGTACGGCCCACAGAATGATGTCACGCTGAAAATGCCGGCCTTTGAATGGGTTCATGTGCAGCTCCATCAGCAAAAGGGGATGATAAGTTTATCACCACCGACTATTTGCAACAGTGCCCAAAAAAGTTCGTGGTGGAGAAAAGATAAGCTATGCAAGGCTTTAGGAGACGTGGTTTTTCAGGATGACGAAGAACGATTCGGCGCTAGGTGCAACATAGGTGCATCACACGAGCGCTAGGAACGGCGAAAAAAGGCGGACGTGGCGAAATCGGTAGACGCAGCAGACTTTAAAATTGGAGTGCCCGCGGGGAAATCCGCGGAGTAGAACCGCTCAAAGTCGGGGAACGCTAACGGGCAATACCCTAAGCCAATCCCGAGCCAAGCCCCTTCGGGGGAAGGTGTAGAGACTGGACGGGCGGCGCCTAAAGCCTTCGGGCAATGGCGAAGGGACAGTCCAGACCACGAACGTCATCAGACGGCGGCGAAAGTCGAGGTGGTACGAAAATCTGCTTCTCTGTGAGAGTACGGGTTCGAGTCCCGTCGTCCGCACCACAAAGCCAAACATCCCTGCGATGATCGACCTCTGGGCGTTTGGTCGTGAGCCCGCCACCCTCGCGCTACGCTTTGCGCAGGCGTCGAAGGCGATCAGGTGCGCCCATCGATTCCGTCGAGCACCATCGCTGCGAGTTCATCGCTGGTGTGTGCACCACTATCGAGAACACGGGTTGTGCATGGAAGCCGTTCCCTTGCGGCCAAGCATCGGGCGACATTCGCTAATCGCCACTCTCGAATCTCCGCATTTCGATTCGGGTCAGGATGCATGGTCTGGTTCGCGATCCGGTGACGCAATAGGTCCTCGTTGAGCGTCAGAAAGATGTGCAGCAGCTGATCGTCGATCCGCCTTACCCCGTCGAGTATCTCAGTCAGATAGTCCGGGTGCACGAGCGTCATTGGGATGATGATGTCCTGCGAGTAATTCCTTCGAATCTCCCTGACCGCCGCGATCGTAAGTCCCCTCCACAAGGGGAGATCCTGATAGTCTCCGCTCGCTGGCATGGGGACCGTTTCTTTCACCACGAACCCGATTTCCTCGGGGTCAAAGATCAGCGATTTGGAACGCCGATCGCGCAGCCGCTTAGCGAGCGTCGTCTTTCCGGCGCCGAAAGGTCCGTTGATCCAGATTATCATTGTCGACGGCCTCTAACCTGAAGGCTCGCAAGAGCGCTCGACGGCCTCGTGCGGAGGCACGATCGGAGTGGTTCCGAAATGCTTCTCAAGATAGGTGACGCCGAACGTCACGATGTCCTGCGCGTCGAACAGGTAGCACTGAGCAAAGCCCACGACACCTTCTCGATGGCGACCGAGCTTCACGTAAGCATTTGCTATAGTTTCAACCGCATCCGGCTTTCCTTCGATAGCAAAGCAATCGAGAATGCCGTTTGAATCGTAATCCGATGCCGTTTTCCAGGCGACTTCACCGTCTCTTCCAAGCATCGGCATCTCATACGTCACCCACCGTTTGTTGGGGATATCGGCAACCGCCTCGGCGTAGTGCAATGCGGTAACGGAGTTTAGCGGCGCACCCAACAGCAGGGCCTTCCCGCCAAGGCGAACGAACCGCTCGACGGGCGATCCTTCCCCCAAGGCGTGACCGAGTTCGTGAGGCTCCGTCAGCGTTTCAGCCAGCGGACCAACCGCGACCATCGATGCATCGGGGTGCGCGCTGCGCCGCGCGCCGGGGGCTTGAACCAGAAATTGATTCAGCAGGCCGAACCCACGGTAAGTCCCGGCTGTTGCGGGATCGAACGGCAGCCAGGTACGGCGGGCTTCGTCATCCAGCCGAGCGCCATTCAGAGTCTCCTCGTAGGGTGATCGGTCCCACGACGCGTATCCCATCACAGTGCCAGTCGGCCCAACCGCGGAGCGTAACGCGGCAACGACCGTCTCCGCTCCTCCTTCGACCGGACCAATCGCTTTAAGTGAGGCATGCACCATCAAGAGGTCACCGGTTTGGACTCCGAGTTTTTGAAGCGCCTCCGTTATTGCCTTCCGCGTATGCATCGCGATATCTCCTCTAAACTGCAAAACACTATACCTATCGAGATATCACTCTACTATACCTATCGAGATATAGAGGTGGTCCCACTTGTTTGAACAACTAAAAGCGTATTTATAAGTGATATTCCGCTCTAGTTAAGCCACCTTGTTTTGTTGGGGTAGCTGATCATAGTAAAACTCATTTGGTGTCATTTTGTCTAG
>NZ_VPAU01000042.1:0-2747 GCF_013419095.1 Acinetobacter sp. YH12105 | reverse complement strand
TACAACAACTGTTTGGGTGTTGTATAGTCAAGCCTCACGAGCAATTAGTATTGGTCAGCTTCACATATCACTATGCTTCCACATCCAACCTATCAACGTCGTAGTCTTCAACGGCTCTTTAGAGGACATAAAGTCCTAGGGAAATCTTATCTTGAGGTAGGCTTCCCGCTTAGATGCTTTCAGCGGTTATCCCTTCCGAACATAGCTACCCGGCGATGCGACTGGCGTCACAACCGGTACACCAGAGGTTCGTCCACTCTGGTCCTCTCGTACTAGGAGCAGATCCTCTCAAATTTCCAACGCCCACGGTAGATAGGGACCGAACTGTCTCACGACGTTCTAAACCCAGCTCGCGTACCTCTTTAAATGGCGAACAGCCATACCCTTGGGACCTGCTTCAGCCCCAGGATGAGATGAGCCGACATCGAGGTGCCAAACACCGCCGTCGATATGAACTCTTGGGCGGTATCAGCCTGTTATCCCCAGAGTACCTTTTATCCGTTGAGCGATGGCCCTTCCATACAGAACCACCGGATCACTAAGACCTACTTTCGTACCTGCTCGACTTGTGGGTCTCGCAGTTAAGCGCGCTTTTGCCTTTATACTCTACGCGTGATTTCCGACCACGCTGAGCGCACCTTCGTACTCCTCCGTTACTCTTTAGGAGGAGACCGCCCCAGTCAAACTACCCACCAGACATGGTCCTCGTCCCGGATAACGGGACAGAGTTAGAACCTCAATATTACCAGGGTGGTATTTCAAGATTGGCTCCACCGAAACTAGCGTCTCGGTTTCAAAGCCTCCCACCTATCCTACACAAGTAAGATCAAAGTTCAATGTCAAGCTGCAGTAAAGGTTCACGGGGTCTTTCCGTCTAGCCGCGGGTACACCGCATCTTCACGGCGAATTCGATTTCACTGAGTCTCTGCTGGAGACAGCGCCCCCATCATTATGCCATTCGTGCAGGTCGGAACTTACCCGACAAGGAATTTCGCTACCTTAGGACCGTTATAGTTACGGCCGCCGTTTACTGGGGCTTCGATCAAGAGCTTCGCTTACGCTAACCCCATCAATTAACCTTCCAGCACCGGGCAGGCATCACACCCTATACGTCCACTTTCGTGTTTGCAGAGTGCTATGTTTTTAATAAACAGTTGCAGGGGCCTGGTTTCTGTGGCTGCTCTCAGCTCAGGAAGCAAGTTCCATCACCAAAAGCAGCGTACCTTCTCCCGAAGTTACGGTACCATTTTGCCTAGTTCCTTCAGCAGAGTTCTCTCAAGCGCTTTGGTCTACTCGACCTGACCACCTGTGTCGGTTTCGGGTACGATTCCTGTGTAACTGAAGCTTAGAGACTTTTCCTGGAAGCATGGTATCAGCCACTTCACTGTACAAGTACAGCTTGCTATCAGTTCTCAGCATAGAGCACCCCGGATTTGCCTAAGATGCATGCCTACAACCTTTCACCTGGACAACCAACGCCAGGCTGACTTAACCTTCTCCGTCCTCTCATCGCATTACACAGAAGTATTGGAATATTAACCAATTTCCCATCGACTACGCCTCTCGGCCTCGCCTTAGGGGTCGACTCACCCAGCCCCGATTAACGTTGGACTGGAACCCTTGGTCTTTCAGCGTGCGAGTTTTTCACTCGCATTGTCGTTACTCACGTCAGCATTCGCACTTCTGATACCTCCAGCAGACTTCTCAATCCACCTTCATCGGCTTACAGAACGCTCCCCTACCACGCATAATAAATTATGCATCCGCAGCTTCGGCATATAGTTTTAGCCCCGTTACATCTTCCGCGCAGGCCGACTCGACTAGTGAGCTATTACGCTTTCTTTAAAGGGTGGCTGCTTCTAAGCCAACCTCCTAGCTGTCTATGCCTTCCCACATCGTTTCCCACTTAACTATAATTTTGGGGCCTTAGCTGGCGGTCTGGATTGTTTTCCTCTTGACTACGGACGTTAGCACCCGCAGTCTGTCTCCCGGATAGTACTCATTGGTATTCGGAGTTTGCATCGGTTTGGTAAGTCGGGATGACCCCCTAGCCGAAACAGTGCTCTACCCCCAATGGTATTCGTCCGAGGCGCTACCTAAATAGCTTTCGGGGAGAACCAGCTATCACCAAGTTTGATTAGCCTTTCACCCCTATCCACAAGTCATCCCCTGGCTTTTCAACGACAGTGGGTTCGGTCCTCCAGTTAGTGTTACCCAACCTTCAACCTGCTCATGGATAGATCACCTGGTTTCGGGTCTATACCCAGCAACTAATGCGCCCTATTAAGACTCGGTTTCCCTACGGCTCCCCTATTCGGTTAACCTCGCTACTGAATATAAGTCGCTGACCCATTATACAAAAGGTACGCAGTCACCGAACAAGTCGGCTCCCACTGCTTGTATGCATGCGGTTTCAGGATCTATTTCACTCCCCTCACAGGGGTTCTTTTCGCCTTTCCCTCACGGTACTGGTTCACTATCGGTCAGTCAGGAGTATTTAGCCTTGGAGGATGGTCCCCCCATATTCAGACAAGGTTTCACGTGCCTCGCCCTACTCGACATCATCATATAAGCCCTTTCGTGTACAGGACTATCACCGTCTACGGTCGCACTTCCCAGAGCGTTCCACTAGAACTTATATGACTTAATGGGCTCTTCCCCTTTCGCTCGCCGCTACTGAGGGAATCTCAATTGATTTCTTTTCCTAAGGGTACTGAGATGTTTCACTTCCCCTCGTTCGCCTTGCA
>NZ_VPAU01000041.1:0-3240 GCF_013419095.1 Acinetobacter sp. YH12105 | reverse complement strand
AACTTTTTTGCCAAGCTCAAGCAGTATCGTGCTATTGCCACACGCTATGATAAATTGGCTCAAAACTTCTTATCAGCGATCTACCTGGCTTCAACAATCATTTGGCTTAATTGATGACACGCCCTAGTGTACCGATAAATAAAAATTTTTCAGCAAAATTGGAGATAGAAAGACAAGATTTGTCGTACTAAATTTATATCAATAATATTGATATATCTAATTTTATTTGGGTTTTAAAATGATTAATGGACTTATATGTCGTATCTTAAATTAAGCCTCATATCATATTTATTAATATTTAAAACTTAAATTATAAGCAAAATAAATAACTAGGTGATTTGTCAAAGTTGGTCATCTTCGGCAACAATATATGCACTAATTAATTTGCAATTCTCAGTTTTTGAGATATGACGTGGAAACTGGCAATTTCCTCCCTTAAAAATAATAGGATTTTAAAAAGAATGATTTTTAATAACGAATAAGCTCTAGACAACAAAAAAAGCAATCATTGTAATTAGGAATGTTATAACTGTACTTGCCATCAATCTCATTGTTTTTGTATTGAAGTTTACTAAGTATGTTTGTGAATATTTCTTATATTTTAATGTGAAGTACAGGCTAGATATGAAACAGGCAGTAAGAAAGCTTAGCATTAATGCCATACGATAATAGTCAATCGATAGGTCTGTTCCGACTGTGAATTTCTGAAATTGGTAATAGTTGATTCCTGTCAAAAATATAAAACATAGTAGCCCTATACCTATTGCACGATATTCTGTATTTTTATCCTGATCTTTGTATAAAAACTTGGTAATCATCATACTTAAACTAAGAAACATTGGGATCAAAATAACTATAAAACTGACAAGCAAATTTCTAAATAACCAAGCCTTAATGTCCACATCATTTCTAAATTGATAAATATTTAAAAATGGAAAAAAGACCACTGGAAAGAAATATATATAAGTCAGTTTGAATGAATCCATATTTTTAATCATGAGTGATCATGGTTCCTGCTATAGAGACTCATTTTACTAATTGCTAAATAGAGATAAAGTTATATTTTGAAGAGAAGTCAGCTATACAAAACCTGTTTAAATTAATTTTGATAACGCATAGAACAACATCAATCGGCATATGCAGATAAGGCAACACATTCAATTATTGTAGAGTATGTTGCCAGTAAATCTTTATCTAAAATGCGGATCCCTGTTGTTGCGCTTTCTGTTGAAGTTGTCGTTTTTTTTCAGCTTCTATTTCATTGTTCATTTTTGAATAGTTTATTTTATCTGTGTAATTCAAATACGTTGTAGTATCAGGCCAACCACGATATGCCGTGATACTCATACCATTTTTGAAATTCCAGGTAAAACTTGCTTCTCCAAGACTAGGATTTCCTGAACGTTGGCTCGGTTTTCCATATTTTGATGAAACAAAATTTGCAACCTCTAGAATTTTTCCTGAGTCCATGAATACGGGAAATTTATATTCTGCATAAGCAAATTTTCCATTGGATGTATATCCAAAATTTAATTCTGTAGTACCTTCCAATACAGCATTAGAATTGTATTTATCTATCCAGTAGTTGTTGTCTTCACGAACCACTTTAACATTGGTATTTTGCAATGCTGAGCGAATTTGATCACGTGTTGCACCTTTTAGCTCTACATTAAATAGTTGTGGAGCTGCCATTACAGATGAAGATGCTACTGTTACACACAATATTAAAGCCGTATTAATAAAATGATACATAAAAAATATCCTAGAGCACATTAATTTAGAATAAGATTCTGAATTTAATAGATTTAATTTATTTTACTAGAAATTAATTTCCCATCTTTAACGGTAAGATTAAATTTAGTTAAACGACTAGGGCAGCAATGTCCGTCATTCTCAAAATAATCATATTGATGAACGCTAATATGTCCCTTCTTATCTTTTTGAATACTCGCTGTCACAGCAAAATATTTTGAGTCTAAGAAGTTAAATTTTTGATCTTTTTTACCAATAAAAACGGCCACTTCTGAACTCATTGTTGTTGGATGACAATTCGTTTCTTCACAAAAATCAAGTACTATAATTTTATCTTTAATTCCATTGTGATTAATATCAGCAGTGATAACTTCCTTAGATTTTAGAGAAAATTTTAAATAATCTGAATCAGTAGCATATTTTTTGCTTTCTAAATTCAAATTTTTTATAGATACTTGTACACGGTTATTAATCTGCTGCTGAAGGGTTGTTGCTTCTGCTCTTGCAGTAAAAAATATGAAAAATGCCGCGAGTAGTATTGATTTTTTCACACATGTACTCCTTAAAAATTAGCCGCTTCTGACTGGTTTTTTTTCTGTTGACTTTCTTGATTTATTTGGGATCTTTGCTGTTCAAATTCTTGAGTAACATATTCAATATTTACTTTAAAGCCCCCCATATGTGGAGCGCTAATTGTAATCATTTCATTGTTTGGTGTAAGGAATACTGTTTCTTGATCGCCAACAAAAGGGGCTTTTTCACGAATAATTTTGTAATTATTTTTCTGCACATAACTCACAATTTTTTTGTATGTCTCTTTTGACATATGATTATTTTCACTTAGTGTCATCCACACATAAACTAACTTTTGATTTTTATCAAAACCAAACTGAGTAAATAGCAGACCATCTATATCAAAGCCAGATCCATCATTTTCTAAAACTGGCCCTCCAGCATAAGACTCCCCATTTATTTTATAATTATTTAATCGTTTCTTTACTGAATCAAAGGTCGAATCCCTTAACTTAAAGCCTAAAACAGGTGTACCTTTTAAAGTAGGGTCATCTTCTGGTTCTATTTTTTCAGCTACTTTCTCAATAGCTTTATTTTCATTACTCTGACTTTGTGATTGAACATGGCTATTATTATCTTTTGAGCAACTGACTATTAAAAGAGTTGAAGTAAGCATTAACAATGTCGATCTAATTTTAAGCATAATTAAAAAGTCTCTTATAAATATTAAAAAGTTAGGGTGTTTAACTCAAAATCCTCAGAAGATTATTAACTCTAGAAAGAAAAAACAATGACATATCTATTCATAAAAAAGTTTTTCTATTTATATACACGAATTAAAGAGTCTTCTAGGGCGTGTCATCAATTAGCTTGAGGAAAACCGCCTTGTCCCCATTATACTTTTATGACTAAACGCTATGCATTAAAAGATGAGCAGTGGGAACAGATTAAAGATCTGTTACCTGGACGAATGGG
>NZ_VPAU01000003.1:0-230334 GCF_013419095.1 Acinetobacter sp. YH12105 | reverse complement strand
CACGCGGTGGACGAACAACAAAAATACATCTTGCAACCGACGCGAATGGATTACCGATTGATTTTAAAATCACTGAGGGTGACGTCCACGACAGTCAAGTTGCAAAACAACTGATTGATACGGTAGAGGAGGCAACTTATCTCATTGCTGATAAGGGGTATGATGCTGAGCACATTAGAATATATGCCAAGAACAAGAATATGATTCCCATTATTCCATTGAGATCAAACAGTAAGAGATCGAATAAGGAATTTGATAAATATCTATATAAATTAAGACATTTAGTTGAAAATGCTTTTGCGAGATTAAAACATTTCCGTGCTATTGCAACTCGATTTGATAAACTGGCACGCAATTATAAATCTATGATTCGTATAGCCTGTATATTTATTTGGTGCAAAGCCAAATGAGGACACACCCTAATTCATCAACAATAAAAACTAAAGGTTTTTCTAGCTGTGATGCAAGTTGAGCAAGCTCTTTTTTAAAATCTTGAATTGTTTGTTTTTCAATATGATGATTTTCTATTTTCTTTTCGATTTGTTCCTTTACCTTAGATGCTATCTTATCACTAGCAACATCAAAAACATCCTTTGCCTCCTCATAAACTGCTTTTATGGTCTCGCCTGCCCCACCTAAACCTATCCAGTGCATTCCAGCTTTAGCTACAATCATTGGTATTACAGCTGCTAGAGAAATTAAAACCGAGGCAGTCTTTGAATTAAAATCATTAATCTCTTCAATACCAATTTCATCAGAATCTTTAAAAGCTTGGCTAATCTGTGCTGCAATCGTTAAGAAGGGATCATCTAAATAATCATTCGCAAAGGCATCCAAATAAATGACATTGTGATTTGTATCAGATAAATGCTTTGCCCAGTGACGAACAAACCATGTTTTCCCCTCACCCCAACGCGCATCTAACGCTAATACTGCGCCACATTGCAAACGATCTACATAACGTTCTAATTGCAAACCTAAACGTTTTCTATCCCACAGATCACCTTCCCACGCACTTTGGATATTTTCAAAATCATCTCGTTTTATACCGACTTGATTGTTAGTCATTATTTTTAAAATACAGTTGCTTATTTTGAATAACATCATATCATTTTAATTTTTATAGACATAAAAAAACCCACTCAATCGGAGTGGGTTTTTTCAGAATATGGTGGCTATGACGAGACTTGAACTTGTGACCCCCGCATTATGAGTGCGGTGCTCTAACCAACTGAGCTACATAGCCTTAAACTGTGCGCGCATTATGAGATTTTCTTTAAAGAGCGTCAACCCCATAATGCACTGTTTGATCAAAATTTGTTGAAGTGAGCCGATAAGCCGGGTTCTGTCGTGAACGATCATTCCTCTAGGCGCACAATCACTCATGCGCTCAAGCGACCTACCCGAATCCAGCATGGGCCATGCCTAATGGATTCCTATTTGGTCTTGCTTCCGGTGGGGTTTACCTCGCCATGAACTGTTACCAGCCATGCGGTGCGCTCTTACCGCACCCTTTCACCCTTACCTCCGATTCCGATTGCTCGGAAACATAATGAAGGCGGTCTTCTCTCTGCTGCACTTGCCGTCGGTTTGCACCGCCCAGGCATTACCTGGCACCTTGCCCTATGAAGCCCGGACTTTCCTCCCCTGCTTCAATCACGGAGATCTCCACAGCAGCGATCGTCTGGCTCACTTCGAGCGGCATAGTACCAAATATCGCAACTAATTGCTTGATGTTTTTTGAGCAGTCAGTTTTTCATACTTGGCTTGTAGCTGTTCCTGCGTTTCCGCATGGTTCGGATCCAGTGGAATACAATCTACCGGACAGAACAGCTGACACTGCGGTTGATCATGATGTCCGACGCACTCTGTACATAAATCCGGATGAATCTCATAAATGAGCTCACCCATGAAAATTGCCTCATTTGGGCATACAGGTTCACAGACATCACAGTTAATGCATTCATCGGTGATATATAAAGACACGCTACCAACCTTGTTGAAGTTTACGCTCGAAGGCAGCAACCACGTTTGGGGGTACAAACTTAGTCACATCACCTCTTAATCGAGCAATTTCACGCACCAAAGTGGATGAAATAAAAGAATATTGCTCTGAAGGGGTTAAAAATACCGCTTCAAAGTGGGAGTCCAGCTGACGGTTCATATTGGCCAGCTGAAATTCATACTCAAAATCGGACACTGCACGCAAACCACGCAGTACAGCCGTCGCTTTTTGTTCACGAAAGAAATTGACCAGCAAACCATCAAAACCTACAAATTCAACATTGTCCAAATGACTCAATGACTCTTTTGCCAATGCAACACGCTCTTCCAGACTAAATACCGGATTTTTATGATGACCGATGGCAATCGCCACAACGACCTCATCAAACATTCGCGCTGCGCGGGTTACCAAATCAATATGTCCATTGGTAATTGGATCAAAAGTCCCCGGATAAATCACACGAGTTTTAGACATCCATTTGTACTCTGTTTGTTATGTAGAATCTTATTTTAGCAAAAACTTGTTTTTTTGGTGAATAATCCTCATTAATTTAAAAAACTTCACCTTATTTCTAGTTGCGGTACAATAGCAGCACGTTTGGAAGTATCAGATTATGGCGAAAGCATCTATTGTAGTAAAAAAAAATAATGGCGGTACCATTGCACTGAATAAACGTGCCCGCCACGATTATTTTATTGAAGAGAAATTTGAAGCGGGGCTGTCATTAAAGGGCTGGGAAGTCAAATCAATGCGTGCCGGTCGTATGACCATTGTAGAAAGCTATATTACCTTTAAAAATGGTGAAGCTTTCCTGTTTGGTGCGCAAGTTCAGCCTTTGCTGAGTGCTTCAACACACGTGGTGCCTGAAGCAACCCGTACCCGCAAACTGTTGCTGAATCGCCGTGAAATTGAAAAGTTGATGGGTGCGATTAACCAGAAAGGTTATTCCTGCGTTCCACTGGCCTGCTACTGGAAAGGTCCACATGCCAAGCTGGAAATTGCTCTGGTCAAAGGTAAGCAGCTTCATGACAAACGTGCCACCGAAAAAGACCGTGACTGGCAACGTGATAAAGCACGAATTTTCCATAAATAATGGATTAAAAATTGAATATAAAAAAACCTCCGCATTCGGAGGTTTTTTATAACTTTAAGCTTTACCGCCCAGTCTTGCCAGAGTCAGGGCAATATATTCCCCAAACCAGAACGCGGTTTTTAAATCACCTTCAGGTGGAGTCACTTCTACCGGTGCGTTATCTGACTGGGTCATTAAACCCAAAAAGCTCGACATCCTGTTTAGATCCGTGACGGCACGTCCTGTCGGCATTAATGGCAATCCACTCCATAGCATACCGTGCTGCATGGCAAACAGATTGATTTGCTGCAAGACCGCCAGCTTGTCGCCACTGAGTCCACCACCATTGGTAAAGGCTGCTGCCAGCTTACCCTGCCAGCTACGTGCCAGCCAGCGCTTGGAAGACTGTTCCATAAACAGCTTCATGGCAGAGGTCAGACTGCCCATATAGGTCGGACAACCAAAGATAATCGCATCTGCGGCATCTAGTACATCCCAGTCTATATGTTCGACATTCATCATATGCACCTGAACACCGGTTTCCCGTGCACCATCGGCAATAAAATTTGCCACTTTAGCCGTGTGTCCATAAGGACTGTGATAAACAATCGCAACAGATTTGGAAGATAGGGACATAACGCTCAAAAGCCAAAAAATTCAGTTAAGTTTAACATTTTCATGCCATAAACACGAATGTCGCCATACGCCCTGTTTTAGCTTCGCGGCGATAAGAGAAATATTCCTCTGCTTGACGATAAGAACACTGATCCCCACCCAATACGGTATTTATGCCGTGTTGCTGCAAGATATAACGTGCAATTGCATACAGGTCGGCATAATATTTACCTGCCTGTTCACCGACCTGAAATGCACTGTCCAGTTCAGGATATTTACCGCAAAAAGCTGCTTTTACTTCAGCACCAATTTCAAAACACGGCTGGCTAATTGCTGCCCCGAGCCAGGCCCAGGTCGGCGGAGTCTGCATAGCGGCAATGGTATTTTCGACAATCCCACCCGCCAGACCACGCCAGCCGGCATGCAGATTCGCCACTTCTGTACCTTCCGCATTACCTAATACCACCGGCAAGCAATCTGCCGTCATCATCATTAAGGCATGCGCCTTACGCTGCGTCACCAGACCATCTCCGACCAGTGCCTCAAAAGGCATCTGCTCATTAATACTATGACAGATGGTGCTATGCGTCTGGGTCATCCAGGTAATTTTATCTACGCCAAAGGCAGCGAAATCCTGCAATAAAGCCATACGATGCTGTTGTACCCGTAGCGCATTATCCTGCACATGCAAGGCCAAGTTAAAACCTGCAAGCTCAGGCTGTGCGGATGGCTGTACTTTCGCATGGTGAACGCGAGTCTGGCCGACATACACACCTTGTGGAAGTCCTGGTACAAATTGCATCTCGATTCCTTGCTTTGACGCGAGCTAAATAAAAAGATTAATAGGCTTTGTTTTCGGTACGCAGCACTTCAACCAGATTGGCAAAGTCTTCCGGCCACGGTGCTTCAAAGGTCATTTCTTCTTTGGTACGCGGATGGGTCAGACCGAGTTGTACAGCATGCAAAGCCTGACGCTTGAAGCCACGCAAAGTATCATCTAATAATTGCGATGCACCTGCAGGCATACGGACACGTGGCATATACACCTGATCGCCAATCAGGCCAAAGCCGATATAGCTAAAATGCACACGGATCTGATGGGTACGTCCAGTTTCCAGACGGGCTTGAACACGGGTAAAATGCTGGAAACGCTCTTTGACATTGTAATGCGTCACCGCGTCTTTACCACCTGGAAGTACGGTCATTTTCACACGATCCACCGGATGGCGTTTGATTGGTTCATCAATGGTACCGCCAGCAATAATATTGCCGTAAACCACCAAGTCATACAGGCGATATACTGATTTTTTCTCAAGCTGTTTGCTTAAGGCAAATTGTGCTTCCAGATTTTTGGCGACGACTAACAGACCGCTGGTGTCTTTATCGATACGATGTACCAGACCTGCACGCGCCAGTTCAGCCGATTTCGGATAGTGATGCAATAAAGCATTCACCAAGGTGCCAGAACTATTGCCAGCGCCCGGATGCACCACCATACCGACAGCTTTGTTAATGACGATAATGTCATCATCTTCATAGATGATGTCCAGTGGAATATCTTCCGGCAGGCTACGCGTTTGCGCTTCAAGCTCGACATTTAAGGTCAGGATTTCAAAACCATCACTTTTAAATTTCGGCTTGACCGGCTGACCATTCACCAATAAATTGCCATCTTTGATCCATTGCTTTAATTTTTCTCGGGAAAAATCGCTCCAGACCATCGCGGCAATCTGGTCGATCCGTTGCCCGATATAAGTTTCATCCAGTTGAAATTGCAACGATAAACGTGTTGCAGTTGCTTCTGAAGTATGGTTATCTGCATCCTCAGAATCTTCAAGTAAATTGAAATCAGTATCAGGGATATTAGAATTGGAAGATTGTGCTTGACTCATTTGCTCATTCAGACAAAAGTGGTTTAATAGTGCAATTGTAGCTCATTGCCCGTATTAACAGAGGAATTTTTATGTCGCTACCACATTATAAAATGACAATGCTTGCCCTCACGATTGGCATTGCATCGGCAATGGTAGGCTGTAGCAGTAATCCCAAAAAAGAAGTCGTCGATAAAGGTCCTGAATCTAGCGAGCAAGTTTATATTCAAAAAGCACAGAAAGCGCTAGATCGTAATCAATATACCGATGCCGCAAAACAGCTAGAAGCACTGGAAACCTATTTCCCGACCAGTCAGTATGCTCCGCAAGCGCAACTTGAACTGTTATATGTAAAATTTCAGCAAAAAGATTATGAAGGTGCAGTGGCACTGGCAGAGCGTTTTATCCGTCTGAATCCACAACATCCAAATGTCGACTATGCTTACTATGTACGCGGCGTATCCAATATGGAGCAGAACTATAATGGTCTGCTGCGTTATACCTCGCTGAAACAGTCGCATCGTGATGTCAGCTATCTGAAAGTGGCTTATCAGAATTTTGTCGATTTCATTCGCCGCTATCCGTCTAGCACCTATGCGGTCGATGCAGCGCAGCGCATGAAATTTATCGGTCAGGAACTGGCTGAGCATGAAATGAATGCGGCACGCTTTAATTTAAAACGTAAAGCCTATCTGGCTGCGGTTGAACGTGCACAATGGGTGGTGGAACATTATCCACAAACCCCTCAGATTCCAGAAGCACTGGCAACGATTGCCTATGGCTATGATCAACTGGGTGATAAAGCAACCTCTCAGCAATATGTTGATGTGTTAAAGCTGAATTATCCAAATCTGGTGAAATCTGATGGTACGGTCAACTTGCGTGCAGCACGTAGCGAAAGCAGTTTCTTTAACCGTGCCACACTGGGTATTTTTGGTAAAGAAGCCAAGACGGTGACTGACAACAATGCAGAGTCGGATGCGCCAGAAACTGAAAAGCGCAGCCTGACCAATCGTGTATCTTTTGGTTTGCTTGATCGTCCTAAAAATACCGAAGCAGAGCAACCTGAACCGACTGCCGAATAAGCCGACTGTCGCAGGTGCATTTTCTTTAAGGGCAAGGTATCATACTTGCCCTTTTGCTTTGTCCCGGCCAGGCTTGAACAAATCGTGCAAAAGGTATACAAAGGAAGTTAAAAAGAATTGACCTGAATCAGTTGAATCCTATTGATTCAATCACTTAAACCTTAGATACGCAGCACGAGAAGCTCAGCAGATTATGGCAATTCCTCAACATACGATTGATCAGATTCTCGATCGCACCGATATTGTCGATGTGATTGGTCAATTCGTGAAACTGAAAAAAACTGGCCGTACCTATTCGGGCTGCTGTCCTTTCCATCAGGAAAAATCGCCCTCTTTTCACGTCTATCGTGACAAACAATATTTTCACTGTTTTGGCTGTCAGGCCAATGGCAACGCCATCCGTTTTTTAATGGACATTGGTAGCCGTAATTTCGTCGAAGTGATGAAAGACCTGTCCAGTCAGACCGGCATTGAACTGCCAAAAGACAATACTGATTCCAATAAATTAAAATACAAACGGGAAGCCGCCAAACCGAAAATAGTCGCTGCGACCAAAGTTGAGAATACGCAAGCTCCGCAACGCCCAGCACAAGAACATTCTGTGTCGGATGCTTCTTTTGATCCATTTGCAGAGTTTCAGGCCTCCGAACAGGATTTCTACGGCGACCCTTTTGCTGCTTTTGAGCACATGCCAATGGCCGAAGTTCAGCAAGACGGCAACTTATACGACCTGCTGGAAAATATTGCGCAGTTCTATGAACGCCAGTTACCCAACAGTTCCAGTGCACAGCAATATTTCAAGCAACGTGGCCTGACTGCAGAAACCATTGCCTATTGGCGCTTAGGTTATGCACCTGAAGACTGGCAACATCTGGAAAAAGCCTTTCCTCAGGATATCGAAGGCCTGAAACTACTGGGGCTAATTCGTACCAGCGACAGTGGCCGTGATTTCGACCTGCTGCGAGAGCGGGTAATTTTCCCGATTCGTGATACCAAGGGTCGTGTGGTCGGCTTTGGTGGCCGTGCGCTCAATGACGAGATCAAGCCCAAATACATCAACTCGCCAGACTCTGAAGTTTTCCATAAGAACCAGTTGCTTTATGGGCTGTATGAAGGCAGAAAGCAGAAAGCCCAGGAATGGCTGATGGTCGAAGGCTATATGGATGTGATTGCATTGCAGCAATACGGCATTCATGGCGCAGTCGCGACACTGGGAACTGCCAGTAATACCGACCATCTGAACATTCTGTTTAAGCAGAACAACCGGATTACCATTGCCTTTGATGGCGATGCTGCCGGTCAAAAAGCCGCACGCCGAACGCTGGACATTGCCCTGCCATTACTCAGTGATGGCCGTGAGCTGAAATTCTTTGTTTTGCCTGCTGACCATGACCCGGACTCCTTGATCCGCCGTGAAGGCATCGAAAACTTTAGACGCTTGCTGGATCAGGCGCCGCTGATGTCGGACTTCGTGTTTGCCCATCTGACCCAAAATCAGGACATCACTACCCCTGAAGGTAAAAGTCAGGTCATGGGTGAACTGAAAAATCTGACCGAATTATTGCCTAAACATGGCTCATTCCGCTATTTGCTGCAGCAATTTTTCCGCGAAAAACTGGGCTTTAACCGTAAATGGCAACCCAAGGTTAATACCGATGCATCCTTAAGTTTTAGCACCAAAATTGATGCTGAAGAATATGTGATTGCAATTTTGATGAATCATCCCTATTTGTATATTCATTTTGAACCACTGCGTGCGCTGGTATCTGAAGATCAGCTGCTGTTTAAAATCCTAAATATTCTGAATGTGATTTTTGATGACCTGCCGGATGATCCTGAACTCTCGATCTATTATGTTTTAGGTGCCTGTGCAGTACATCATCATGAATTACAGCATATTCTACAACATGCCAATGTGAGCGATTATACCTCTTCGCCTGAACAGGCCGACAAACTGGCGGCAGACTTCTCGACCAAGCTGCAATATCAGTGTCTGAAAAACAAGATAAAATCGAAAAAATTTAGCAGCATTGCAGAAATGAAGAATCTGAAAATGCAGATTTACGAAATTGATAAAAAACGCTCCATGACCTTATTGGACGATTAACAGTTTTAAATCGCTTCAAATAAAAATAAGGCGTTTATCTCTAAACGCCGTTCTTCAAAATAGCTATTGTTAAAGAGCTCGCTAATGTTTGGTCTTGCGGCGTGTATCAACTACCTCTTGCAAGGTATCGCGCATCATTTCAAAACAGCTTGGATCTTCCGCCTTGGCCGCCTCACGCAGCACAATAGAAGTCGGATGTAAGAGTTTCTGTGTCAGGCGGTGCGAAAACTCAGCCATAACCATTTCTGCTTTTTCACCCTGGGCAATACGTTGCAGCGCCAATGCCAGTTCTTCCTGCCGCAACTCTTCACCATGGTCACGATAAGCATGAATGGTGGCCCCGGCCTGCTTGACCTTTTGCTGGGTCATCAGTTCTGTTGCGAGCTGATTCACCATAACTTCGGCTTCAACCGCAGCCTGACGACGATGCGCCAGATTTTCCTCAATCACACTTTGCAGATCATCGACGCCATACAGATATACCCCATCAAGTTTTTCAACTTTAGGATCGATATCACGTGGCACGGCCAGATCGACTAACAACATTTGCTGATAACGGCGTTTTTTCAGTGCCGCTTTGATATCTGCAAAATGAATCACCTGATGCAGACTGCCGGTACAACTGGAAATCACATCGGCGCGATGCAGATTATTTGCCAGCTGGTCAAAGTCAATAATTTCTACTTCCACCCGATGCGCAATTTCCTGCGCCAGAATGTCGGCACGTTCGCGGGTACGGTTACAGATAATAATCTTGCCCACACCCATTTCTGCGAGATGCTTGGCGACCAGACTGTTCATCTCCCCGGCTGCTACCACCATAATGGTGAGCTTGTCTGGATGACTAAATACCTGTAGGGCCAACTGTGCAACCGCATAGCCCATCGATACCGCATGACTGCCGACAGCAGTCTCGGAACGAACCCGTTTGGCCGCATAAAAGGCATATTCAAAAATTCGGTTTAAACTGCGTGACACCGTCTGGGAGTCTTTGGCAAGAGAAAGTGCATTTTTGACTTGTCCCAGAATCTGCGGTTCACCCAGCATCAGTGAATCCAGACCACTGGCGACACGCATCAAGTGCGTCACGGCTTGGGCATTTTCATAACGATAGACATGATTTTGCAGTTGTTTGACATCCACCCCATTTTTTTGGGCGAGCCAGTTCAGCACCATGTCGACATTGTCAGACATCGCGTAAACTTCGGTTCGGTTACATGTAGACACCACCACCATGTCGTTTAATTCAGGGTGTTGGCTTTGCTCGGCAAGAATGGCACTTAACTTTTCAGGGTTAAACGCAACTTGTTCCCGCAGTTCTACAGAGGCAGTTTGATGGTTGACACCCAATGCAAAGAAAGACATATCAGGTCATCATTTCAATAAATTTATGCTATTGTGCAATATCGGTGTCATAAAAAGCATTACTTGGATCAAGAAAAATTGCGTCAAACAATCAGCCGTATCAACGGCCCTACAATTAAGCAATATTCTACCACATTCCTACTGGTGGGTAGCATGGCTTCAACTGCTCATCTTTATGCAGCGGAAGCAGTTTACCATGCAAATCAAAATTATGATGCCATAAAACAAAGTATGATGGCCGAGTTTGCCATTGCCGCACATGACATTCCGACTGCTTTGCACAACTATACAGTTCTGGCAATCAAGAGCAACTCCACCACGGTCAAGCAGCGTGCACTGAATGTTGCATTGGAACATGATGATTTACAGGCAGCCCTCGATATCTCGACCCACTGGGTGGTACAGGAGCCGCAGGATGTCCCCGCCTTATTTTATTTATCCCATATTGCCCTGAAAGCGCATGAGTATGAGCTGGCGGCAGAGACCTTAGAGAAAATCCTGCAAATTGATGACAGTGCCGATCTGGAAGAAATTCTCGCTGGGATTTCACCTGAAGGCACAGAAGACCGCAGCTATCTGATTCAGGCTTTAAGCACCACCAAAGCCAGAGACAATCCGTCTATTCTGGTGCTGGTGGCCGGTCTGGAAGCACAAAATGGTCAGCTGGAACAGGCTTTAAATACCATTAACCGTGCTCTAAAAAAACGTCCGAATGCGACTGGTTATATCCTGATGAAAGCCAATCTGCTGAATGCTCTTGGCGATCCAGAAGAAACCCTACAATGGTATGAAAAATCCAGCCGTAAACACCGTAACAATCTGGATGTGCGTCTGGCCGAAGTCAAATATCTGGTCAAGCTCAATGAATCGACTTTAGCGCTAAAAAAACTGCAGGATATTCTAAAAAAATGGCCAACGGCTGAAGAAGCCTTGTTTATTGCCGGACTGACCAGTATTGACTTGGAAGAATACGAGAAGGCCGAAAAACATCTGGTCGAACTGCGTTATTCTGCACAGTATCAAAATGAAGCCTATTATTATCTGGCAGTGAATGCTGAACGCAAACAGCATTATGAAACCGCCAAAGCCTATTATCGTCTGGTCGATGGCAGTCTGTACACCGTCTCGCGTCGTAACATGATCTCGATTTTTGCCCAGCAGGATAAGCTGCATGATGCGCTGCGTTTCTTGACTCAGGAACGGGTGAATTATCCGCAACATGCCAGCTTTTTATATCTGGCCCAGGCAGATATTTTAACGCGTATGCAGAATAAAAAAGCCGCGATCCGCCTGCTAGAAGAAGCCAGCAAAAACCTGCCGGATGATCCGGAACTGGTTTATGCACAAGTGCTATTGCTAGATCCACATCAGGATCGCAACAAGCTGGATGAATTGCTGGCAAATTTACTCAAGATTGAACCGAATAGTCCGACCTATCTGAATGCCTATGCCTATACCCTGGCAATGCAGAACCGGCGTCTGGAAGAAGCGCGCCGCTATGTCGAACAGGCACTGGAATATGCACCGGAACAGGCTTCCATTCTGGATACTTATGGTTATATCTGTTATTTACAGAATGACTTTGCCACGGCTGCAGATGTCTTATACAAAGCATATCAACTCAATCCAAGCGTGAAGATTGGGGTACGTTATGCGCGTTCGTTGTACATGAATGGTGATATACAACACTTCCATCAAGTGTTACAACAATTACAACAAAACCATCCAAATGACCCCGAATTAAAACAACTTAATTCGCTATTGTTAGCACCACAAAACCAAACGAGTTAATTCTTTTATGCGCAATTTAAGCCAATTGGGCTGCTGTGCCTTTGCAGCAACTGCTTTATTCTTAACTGGCTGTCAGCAGATGATCAATCCGCAAACGCCAGTGACACCTTCTGTACAGGCAGATAATCAATTCCAGCTGCAAGGTAAAATTGGTGTGCGCACACCGCAACAGACCGGCAGTGCATTCTTTACCTGGGTACAACAGCAAGAAGAATTTGATATTGAGCTGAGTGGCATTTTAGGTGTGGGCAAAACCCAGATTTCCGGCACGCCCGGCCAAGTCACATTAAACAGTGCTAAAACGGGTGTGATTCAGGCGGCCAGTGCCGAAGAATTACTGCAACGCGCCACAGGCTGGCAAGCACCGATCAGCTATTTAGTGGACTGGGTACAGGCCCGCCCTGCGACAACGACTGCCAAATTGCAAAAAGATGATACACAGCGGATTAGCCAGATTATTGAACAGGGCTGGACGGTCGATCTCAATTACAATGCGCAGGCCAAAATGCCAAACCGCTTGATTTTAAAGCAGTCACTTGAAAATGGTGCGGAAAACCGTATTACAATGATCATTGAAAACCGTTAATTGACCTGATGTTAGCCCATGATGATTCGTGTTCCCTCGCCTGCTAAACTGAATTTGTTTTTACATATTACCGGTCGCCGTGAAAATGGCTATCACGAGCTGCAAAGCATTTTTCAGCTGATTGATCTGTATGACTGGCTGGAGTTTGAACAAACAGATAATCAACACATCCAGATTGAAGGGCTGGCCTCAGTCGATCTGGAACAAAATTTAATCTATCGTGCGGTACAACTGTTGAAGCCCTATGCTCAAACACTGACCGGGCTAAAGATTCGTCTGGAAAAAAATATCCCGATGGGTGCTGGACTCGGTGGCGGCTCGTCGAATGCAGCCACCACCCTGATTGTGCTGAACCAGCTCTGGCAGTGCGGTTTAAATATCGAGCAACTGGCAGACCTCGGAGTCAAGCTGGGTGCAGATGTACCGATATTTGTACATGGCCGAAATGCCTGGGCTGAAGGCATTGGCGAACACTTAACATTCATAGACTTAGATCAAAAACAATTCATTGTGTTAAAACCTGACTGTTTTATCAGCACTCAACTGCTTTTTTCGCAAAAAGCATTGACAAGAGACACGAAGAGCACTAAATTTTGCGCCTATCAGCAAACGCCATCTGATTTTGGAAATAACTTTGAGCCACTGGCTCGATCCTTATATCCTGAAGTCGATGAAGCGATGCAATATCTCGACCAGTTCGGTATTGCAAAACTTACAGGTACAGGTGCTTGTGTGTTTATTGAAGTCACTGAAAATCTGAATATCGAAGATATTCTTGCAAATGCACCATGTAAAGCTTACCTGGTCAACAGTTTACAAGAATCACCTTTAGTTCAGTTTAAAGTGTAGATAGGGGTATCGCCAAGTGGTAAGGCACCGGGTTTTGATCTCGGCATCCGTTGGTTCGAATCCAGCTACCCCTGCCATTTTCACCTGTAGATGTACTGTATTAGGGGTATCGCCAAGTGGTAAGGCACCGGGTTTTGATCTCGGCATCCGTTGGTTCGAATCCAGCTACCCCTGCCATCTTACAGTTCATCAAATTTAGGGGTATCGCCAAGTGGTAAGGCACCGGGTTTTGATCTCGGCATCCGTTGGTTCGAATCCAGCTACCCCTGCCATTTTCTCGAAAAAAGACAGAACACTCATTTGCTGTAAGACTGTTAATTTACCTTGACACTTTACCGTAAAAATATTAAAGTTCTGCCGCATTAGGGGTATCGCCAAGTGGTAAGGCACCGGGTTTTGATCTCGGCATCCGTTGGTTCGAATCCAGCTACCCCTGCCATCTATTCCCATATATCCCAACCGCCAAGGGTGCTTCATGCCCAATCTTGTCGTTTTTAGTGGATCTGCGCATCCACAATTCGCTCAAAAAGTCGTAAGTCACTTACATATTCCTCTAGGCGCTGCCTCTGTAGGTCAGTTCTCTGATGGTGAAATCGCTGTCGAGATTACTGAAAACGTTCGTGGTAAAGACGTATTCGTCGTGCAACCTACTTGTGCTCCTACTAACGATAACCTGATGGAAATCTTAGTCATGGCTGACGCTTTGCGTCGTGCAAGTGCAGGTCGTATTACTGCCGTGATTCCTTACTTTGGTTATGCTCGTCAAGACCGTCGTCCACGTTCAAGCCGTGTGCCAATTACTGCTAAAGTCGTTGCAGACATGCTGACGACTGTAGGTATTGACCGCGTTGTGATGATTGATCTTCATGCTGACCAGATCCAAGGTTTCTTCGATATCCCTGTAGACAACATCTACGGTACACCAGCGCTACTTGCTGACTTACGTCAGCAGTCACATCACAACCTGATGGTGGTTTCACCTGACGTGGGTGGTGTCGTGCGTGCACGTGCTGTTGCGAAACAAATGGGTGATATCGATCTTGCAATCATCGATAAGCGTCGTCAAAAAGCGAATGAATCACAAGTGATGCATTTGATTGGCGATGTGAAAGATCGTGATTGTGTCATCGTCGATGACATGGTAGATACTGCAGGCACTTTATGCAAAGCAGCTGATGCATTGAAAACTTTCGGTGCTCGCAAGGTTGTTGCTTATGCAACGCATCCAGTACTTTCTGGTAAAGCATTAGAAAACTTAAGACATTCTGTGATTGATGAATTGGTGGTTTGTGACACCATCCCACTTTCAGATGAAGCTTTAGCACTGGGCAAGATTCGCCAGGTTTCCGTAGCCAGCATGGTTGCCGAAACGATTCGTCGCATTAACAACGAAGAATCTATTAGCGCAATGTTCGATTCTTATCTATAATAGAGCGCTGAATTTTCAAAGCCCTGCCATTTGGTAGGGCTTTTACTCACTAGACTGGTCGCAAGTCTGGTTCATTTAACTTAAATAGGATGTCTATCATGGCAAACTTCGTATTAAACGCAGCAGCACGTGAAGAAGCAGTTCAAGGGAAAGGTTCGAGCCGCCGCCTTCGTCTTCAAGCTAAAGTTCCTGCAATCATCTACGGTGGCGAAGCTGCTCCTGTAGCTGTTACTCTTGAGCTTCGTCAGCTTGTTAAATTCTTAGAAAACAACTCTTTCTTTGAAGAAGTTATCGAAATTGATGTAGACGGTAAAGTTGAAAGCGTGAAAATCCAAGCCTTACAACGTCACCCAGCTAAAAACACGCCTATGCACGCTGACTTTAAACGCGCATAAGTGTTAATGGTGTAATTAGTGTCAAATATTTCACTGATTGTTGGTTTGGGCAACCCAGGTTCTGAGTATGCCCAAACCCGCCATAATGCAGGGGCCTGGTTCGTAGAACGCCTTGCAGAGCAATATGGCATTACCCTCAAGAAAGACCCGAAATTCAATGGATTTAGTGGTCGTGGCAATATCGAAGGTCAAGACGTTCGTCTTCTTCTACCTACAACCTTTATGAACCTTTCCGGTAAAAGTGTTGTTCCTTTCGCCAAATTCTACAATATCGCACCTGAATCGATCCTGATTGCCCATGATGAACTGGATATGAATCCTGGTATCATTCGTCTGAAAACGGGTGGTGGTCACGGTGGTCATAATGGTCTACGCGATATCGTGCCGCATATTGGTTCAAACTTCCATCGCCTGCGTATTGGAATCGGCCATCCTGGTGCCAAAGACCGTGTTTCTGGTCATGTGCTCAGCAAAGCGCCGAGCAGCGAACAAAAGTTAATGGATGATGCAATTTCACATGCGCTCGCACGTACCAAAATGCTGGTGAATGCAGAAGTACAGCAAGCCATGAATCAAATTAATGCCTATAAGCCGAACTGATCATTCAAAAATCGCTGGACAATTCCGCTTGTCAGAAAGATCATTTAAGCGCAAAATGCGCAAGCCTACCCACTTATCCAGTGTCGTAGAAATTGATTCAACCATATGATGATCAAAGTCTTAGTTCAACTCAGGGGACGCTAGCCATGCTATCTCGTTTATTAAAATGCAAAATTCACCGCGCTCACGTTACACATGCAGAATTACACTATGAAGGTTCATGTGCAATTGATGGCGTTTTGATGGATTTAGCTGGCATTCGCGAATACGAAGAAATTCATGTGTGGAACGTGACCAATGGTAAACGTTTTGCAACTTATGCCATTCGTGGCGAAGATAATTCAGGCATCATTTCAGTCAATGGTGGCGCTGCACATCAAGCCGATGTAGGCGATATCATCATTATTGCAACTTTTGGTGATTTCACTGAAGCTGAAGCAAATGCACATCAGCCACGCTTGGTCTATGCAAATCCAAACAATACCGTCAGCCATACTGCCAACTGTATTCCGGTACAAGTCGCTTAAGTCGATTCGACCAGATTCCCAAAGCTCGCACCTCGCGGGCTTTTTTATGGCCAGAATGACTAAATATAATTAACTGCCCTGCCGCCAGCTTTTAGAACTTTCACAATTTAGGGGCTTTAAATGGGAGTCAACAAGATTAACCAGTAAAGCCTTTCCATTTTCCTTAAGCTTAAGTTCGGCAAATTTGGCACTGCGATAACACGGCTCCAGGCCTTCGGCGAATAAAAAACTATTGGCCGCCGGATATAAAGCTTCAAAACTATTGCGTGGATTCTTTAACAGCAGTTTTGCGGAAGATGCCGGATGAACTTGTAACAGACGCGGATCAAAACTGCTTCGTATCACCCGTCGTTGTGCATCCAAGCGTACATAGCTCATGACCTGAGACCGATCTTTAAAATCCTGAATAGTGATATCTGAACCTGTTTGATTCAGGGCAGTTTCATCAGCATCTAGACCAGCAAAATGCAACTGATAGTTCAGCGCCATATAATCGCCCTGCAAAATCGAACGCGGATCGACGGGCGCCAACTTAACAAAAATACTCTGACTATTTCTTAAATGCCATTCATGCTGGATAATTAAGCCCACAAATAAGGCAATACTAAAAATACTCAGGTGTAGCACCCAGAACTTTTTCATGAGGCTACTCCTGTTTTCGACTGAAATTTCGGTGAGCTCAACACATAAGCCAGAAGCAAAACCAGCAGACCTGAAGCAAAGATACTGACACTCTTAAATAAAAAGCTGAGTCCCAGATTGTAATACAGCAACCATAACCAGAAGATCAGTAACAGAACCAATAAGGCCTGCATCAATCGCTGTTGATTGACCATCGCCCAGGCCATAAGTACCAGAATGATGAAAATTTCAAAATAGCCCAGTGCAATCAGTAAAATGCCTACGGCAGGAATCAGCCAGAGTGGTGTCAGCGAAAATTGCTTCAGATGTATTCCGATAAAACTCAGCAGCCATACTGCGGGTAAAATATAGAAAACAATTGCTTCATCTATACCGCGCGGATGCAGTTGCTGCGCTACGCCAAATTGCAACAGACATTGAAAAATAGCCGTTGCTGCCAAAATACTGATCATCCACAGATTCACACTTTTGGCATAAGCTGAAGCAAGCCAGTGTCTTGCAGTGAGTAAAGCCACGGTCAGCACACTGTAATTCAACAGCATGATCCATGTGATCAGGCGATGGTCATGAGAAAATGGGTGCTGCTCGATTAAAACTGCAATTCCCAACGCATGAGCCAGTAATAACTGTAATAGCAGCACCAGCCAATGCATGCGATTCATGATACTTAGCAACGTAATACCGATTTGTATCAGCCAGATCAGCAATAAACTATCTGTCAACAATTCGGTATGAATCAGGACAGCAGCCTGACCGCAAACCCACAAACAATAAGCCAGTTGCCGCAGAAAAACTGAAGGCTTGCTATGAATCAGCCACCAGGCAATCCCGATAAAGATTAGCCCCATCAGGATGGATAAACTTTCCCAATAGGTCAGCAACAGCATGGCCAGTATCACACCAGCAATCCATGCGCCCAGCGCCAGTGGAATGACCGAAAACCGGCTCTGGGGTAACAGCTTTATCAGCAGCGCACTAATCGCCGCAAACCAGCCAAAGATGAGCAAAGCCAGCACCAATAAGCCTGCAGCTGAATTTTGCAAATATTGGTCTGTGAGATCAAAAATCAGAATGCTAAAACTCAGTGCCAGCCCTGCAACCAGCAAACTGGTTTCCAGCTGTTGCTGCCGAGTATAGAAATAAGCACTAAATAACAGTGCTAAGACCAGTACCGAAGCCAAATACCAGATCGAATTCGAGTCGATAAATCGAAACATGCTGAATACCGAAATGAGTACCACCACGGCAATCAACAGATAGCGTAAAACCGGATAATAGCGTAATGCATAGATCAGACTCAGTCCGGTCAACAGATTAAGACTGAGCAGATAGGCAGTTTCAGCACGCACCAACCAAAAGCTTTGTTTAAAATAAAAATAAAGCGCCAGCTGGCTGACCACGCAAAATAATGCAAACACACCAATATTCGGTCGATACAGCCAAGGCAAAAGTAACAATGCCCAAAGCAAAAATAGTTGATAACTGTCCGCGCCAGTCTGATAGATCTGCCCAATCACCGCCAGACTTAAGCCCAGCATTAAACCCGATACAGTATCCAGACTTTGTCTTAACTTTTCTCGCGCAGCAAAATGCACACTCAGCAATGCCGAACCCAACAATAAAACTTGCGGCATAAACAACTGGACAAATTTCGGCAGCATCCACCAGTTTGCTGCCAGCAGATACACGATACTGACAGCGATCAGCGCGAGTCCAATGATTTGAAGAATCTGAATAACAGCAGGTTGAATAAATAACAGCGGTGAGAATGGATGATCGGGCTTGGTTACTGTTTTAGACATGCTGATCTGTTCAATTTTTATTTGATTTTACCTTAGCATGATTTTTAGCGCATATGCCAGGCAGGAACCTTACAACTGTGCAGTACTTTTTTAAATCAGGATCTGATAAATGCCGTAAAGAGCAATGATCAGCAGAATGAGACCACACAAGGCCAGCAAATGCGGATACAACCGAGAACGGGATAAACGGTTAAAACCCAAATACACCACCGACAGGGTCAGGAAATCCAGCACGATCCAGCTCAAGGTTAAGATTATGAGACTCAAATCGAGATCAGATGTAATACCAATAAACTGCGGGAAAAAAGCCGCAAAGAAAATAATATCTTTGGGATTGGAAATACCGACCAGAAAACCCTGCTGAAAGCCGCCACGTACCGGAGATAACTTCTTTTGAGTTGACTCTGCTTGCTGGAAAATCACCTCCCGAAATATTTGCAGCCCCAGATAACCAATATACAGACAACCCAGCAACTTGATGGCATCCAGCCACTGTTCATTAATGACCAGCAAGCCTTTCAGGCTTAATATCGATAAAGCAATCAATATCAATGAAGCGAAATTGGTGCCAAAAATAGTTCTTAAAGCCGCAGCATAACCGCCTTTTAGACCGGCACTGGCCACCAGCAACATCACCGGACCAGGCGTGGCGATCATTACCACAACAGCCAGACAATACAAGAGATACTCACTGATATTCATGCTTTTCCCTCAGCTGTTGTTATTTTTCTGCATAAAAAAAGAGGACTTATTCCTCTTCCTGCAGATGAATCAGATGCTGACTAATGCCATCCGCCCGCAGAAAAGCCAGATCATAACTGGCAGTGGCCAAAGCCAGAATCCGGCGCTCAAACTCATCCCAGAGTGGACGTACCTGCTTATAATGAATCCCCAAACCACTATCATCGGTAAAATGCCGATTTTTTTCACAGAGCTTTAAAGCATGATACAGCTTACGTCCTTTGGAGGCATCGTCACGTAAACGTACCCGTTTTGACAGCACAAAGGCTTGAACCTTGACGATATCTGCATGTGGCAACAACGGCACTAAAATCTGATCCAGCTGTGCATCCAGACGCCGCCATACGGCATGATGTTGATCAGCGCCATAAGTGTTCCAGTGAATCACCTCATGATTGAAACGGCGGCAACCACGACATACCGCATCACCAAATACGGTCGAGCAACGCCCAGCACACGGGGTTAAAGACGCAATACGACGATCTGAACTCAAAACACACTCCAAAGATACTACAACTTCCAGTACCTGCATCACTGCATAAAACTTTACAAAATTCCGGGTCGGGCATGACTATACACGCTCTCCCCCATGAATTGAAGCCTGTTAAAAGGCAAGTGTTTTACTCGCTTATTCACTCGAATCACGCTAAAATATGCGCCTTTAAATTATCATGCTACGTTGGAGTATTCCATGAACGCTACTGTAGAACAGCTTGCACCTGTAGAACAGCAAGCGACCTCAGGTTGGGTTGTTGCCGCACTTTATCAATTCAAAGAAGTTCAAGATCCTGCCGATCTTCAACAACGTCTTTTAGACTTGGTAAAAACAATCAACCTTTGTGGAACACTCATTGTAGCGGGTGAAGGGATTAACGGTACGGTTGCAGGCGACCGTGCATCGATTGATCAAATTCACCAGTTCCTTCTCAATGAAGGCTTTGTTGAGATGGAATACAAAGAGTCAGACAGCTCTGACAAGCCATTTCGTAAAATGAAAATTAAATTAAAAAAAGAAATCGTGACTTTAGGGGTAGAAGTGAAACCACGTGATCTGGTCGGTCACTATCTTGATCCTCAAGAATGGAATGAACTGATTGCGCGTGATGACGTGATTCTGGTTGATACCCGTAACGATTACGAATACAAAGCAGGAACGTTCAAAGGCGCGATTGACCCGAAAACTGAAAGCTTCCGTGAATTCCCTGAATATGTGAAAAATAATCTGGAACAGCACAAAGACAAGAAAATTGCCATGTTCTGTACCGGTGGTATTCGCTGTGAAAAATCCACGTCACTTCTTTTGCAAGAAGGTTTTACAGAGGTGTATCACCTGAAAGGCGGTATTTTAAAATACCTGGAAGAAACTCCGGCTGAAGAAAGTATGTGGGAAGGCGAATGCTTCGTATTTGATGGCCGTACAGCAGTAACACACGGTGTTGAAGAAGGTCAAAACACCAAATGCCATGCCTGTGGCTGGCCTTTGCTTCCTGAAGAAGTGGCGCTGCCAAGTTATGAACATGGTGTCTCTTGCGTGTACTGCATTGACAAGACCACAGAGAAACAAAAAGACGGTTTCCGTATGCGTCAGTCCCAAATTCTGGCAGCAAAACGTAAACGTCTCTAAGCCAGCCGCTTTGTAAGAAAATATATAAAAACCCTCTTCGGAGGGTTTTTTATTTACATAAAAATTACAACAGTAATAAAACTCTCACCAATTCATTACCAAGAACCTTATTTTTTTCCAAGCAAGATTGCTAGTCTATTGAAAAGTCTATCTTAAGCCAAGTCTTTCATTATTAACTTAAATTTTAAAATGAAAAGGAATATAACATGACCAGTTCACTTGCTCGAGATCCAGATAATCTGGTTCAGTTTCAACCCAAAGAGAATATAAAACAACAACGACTTCATCAGGTTAATGACGAGCTTGAGAGCCAGTCACATGTGTTTGTGGTCATCTTGGGAACTGTGATTGGCGCGATTTTAGCGCTGTTCATTGGTTATCATCTTAATACCAGTGTCATTCATTTTATGCTGCTGAGTGTTTTACCTGTCTGTTTGGCCTATGGCTTACGCAAAGTCTATATTTATACGCTGACACATAGCTGATTCTGCCTGCTCATTTATATTCCAAGACTTTACCGCATAAAAAATACTGCTTAGGATACAGGCAGTATTTTTTATTTTGACCATCTTATGAATTTAACTGAATGGATTATTTCCGTCATGGAACAACTGGGCTACTGGGGTATTGCCCTGCTCATGTTTCTGGATAATGTCTTCCCACCCATCCCTTCCGAAATCATTATGCCTTCTGCGGGCTATTCGGCCTCTCAGGGTGAGTTAATACTGGTCGGGGTGATCATGGCCGGTTGCATTGGCTCATTACTAGCAGCAGCCTTGCTGTACTGGGTGGGTTATAAATTCAATCACGATTCCATTTTCAAGTTTGTCGACCGTTATGGCAAATATCTGTTTATCAAATCCAATGATGTGAAAAAATCACTGAGCTGGTTTGAACATTATGGACATCGGATTGTGTTTTTTGGCCGCATGGTTCCTGCCGTCCGCTCACTGATCAGCATTCCTGCCGGCATGAGCCGTATGCCCTTCTGGAAATTCATGTTCTATAGCGCACTCGGAACCATCATCTGGACCACGTTTTTGGCCTGTGTCGGATTTTACTTTGGTGAAAACCAAGAGTTGATGCAGCAAATTTTCAGTAAAGTCAGTTATGTGATTATTGCGATTGTTATAGTCATTATTGCCTGGGTTATCTACCGTAGACAGCAGCGTAAAAATCGTCCATCCTGAATAGACCTCAGCATGAAGGAGGCTAAAACGATGTCGCACTATCTTAAATATTTTGCTACCGTTTATCTTAGCTTGGTTCTATTCGTGGGCGTACTCATTTATGTATTCAATCTGGGCGCGATTCTCCTGATCCCGGCCCTGATCGCGTCAGCCTTTCTCAGTGCCCGATACTTTGTGAAGAGAGAACAACATTTACCCAGCAAGGAAGAGAAAAGCAAACTGGTATGGGGTTCTACCATCATTGCGATTACATTTGGGTTTATTTTTATATTTGTTGTGATCTGGATGCATCCACAGACTGAAGCCATCTTCAACAACATGGCTTATACCGGAAGGGGCCCGAATTCATTTCTGATGGCCGCTGTGATTGCGGTGCATGGTTTGATCTTTCATATTGCCTATAATAGCTATGCCCGCTACAGTCTGAGCAAACGGGTCGGTATTGAAAGAAAGTAAAATCCCTTCGATGCTTTGATAAAAGTCCAAAGCTAAAAAAAGCACCGTGCGGTGCTTTTTTTATGAATTATTCTGGAGTGTGATACATCAGATACAATTCATTTAAGTTGTCTGGAATTTCTTCTGCAAGTTCGTCCATTAACTGGCCATTGCGACGGAAAGTTTCCATTTGCGGATCTTCATCATCAATGCCGCTGAAGACCATGATTGGCAGAGTTAAATCTACCAGTTGCTCTTCAAATTCTTCAGTAAACCAAGCTTCTTCGTTAAGGAACATGGCATCGACAAAGCCCACACTCCAGTCACCCAAGCTTGATTCGGTGTCTGCTTCTTCAATTTCAAATGGGAATGTAATCCCTTCTTCATTGGCTAAGCTTTGACGGATAGACTCTAACCATGCTTGTACCTGAGTGATGATTTCTGCAGGCACTTTCTTTTGATTGCTATCAAAAAGCTCGTCTAACCATTTGTCGAATTTTGGGCCTACTGCAATAGCACATAAGAAACCATGGGTTGCTGCGAAATCTAGACCATGTTCATTTTGGTCACCATCTAGATATTCACTCAACAGGTCTAAATCTAAAGCACTCATCTAACATCCAAACTTAGAAAACCGAAAGGTTTAGCATAGCATTTATTCAGGCCATGCTAAATCCGAATTCGTTAATCTTCGTCATCAAAATCGTCATCATCGTCGAAGTCATAGTCAAAATCTTTGAGTTCGCGTTCCAAGCGACGTTGTGAAAGTAAATCATCAATCAGACGACGTTTTTCCAACGACTCTTTAGCGCTCAGCTTGCTGGAAGCTTCATCGAAATTAACATCATCCTCACCGAAGCTATCATCTAGTTCAAAATCTGTAGAAGACACTAAAACTTCCTCATAGTGAAAAATGTAAATGGTTTTAGCGCTATTTATCTTGCCTAAAACCACAAGTCAAGTTTTATTTAAATTTTCGTATTTTAAAGTTGTAAATAGGGCTTTTTTTTAAGGACATTGTGTGACATGATATAATCCACCCTGCGTCCTTATGTTTTTTGACTACACATTTTTTGGTCAAATACACAGATGCCGGGGTTGGACTTGAAAATAACAAATTCATCCCCATCTTAAATTACTGAATTTCATTTTAAATATTTTATCAGACAGCTTGAACGCTGAATACTCTGATGAAATACGTAGGCTATTCACTAAATTTAATGAGCTTAAATCGTGCATAAGTTGTACGGTTTTTCCTGTCACAGATTCAACGAAGAGTAAGCAAAAGATGAGCGATATGAATTCCCCTACTTCACAAGTAGCGGCTCTGATTAGCCGAGGCAAAGAACAAGGTTACTTAACCTTCGCTGAGGTTAACGATCATCTGCCGGACTCCATCACAGAAAGCGAGCAGATTGAAGATATCATTCAGATGCTGAATGACGTGGGTATTCCTGTACATGATCGCGCGCCTGAATCTGATGATACGATGTTCGAAGATACTACAGAAGCTGCCGATGAAGTTGCAGAAGAAGAAGCTGCAGCCGTACTGGCCTCTGTAGAAAATGAGCCAGGTCGTACAACTGACCCTGTGCGTATGTATATGCGTGAAATGGGTACCGTTGAGCTTTTAACCCGTGAAGGCGAAATTAGCATTGCAAAGCGCATCGAAGAAGGTATTCGTGATGTTTTGCACTCGATTGCTTACTGGCCCAATGCGGTAGAAGTGGTTCTACAAGAATATAAAGATTATGAAGCGGGCGAACGCCGTCTTGCTGACCTGTTATCGGGTTATTTAGATCCTGAATCAGACGAAGAAATTCCTGAAGTACTCGAAGAAGAAGTCGAGATCGCTGAAGACAAGACTGACTCGAAAAAATCGACCAAGGATGTAAAACTGGACGATGATGAAGAGGAAGAAGCTGAAACTGAAGATGATTCAGAAGCTGATTCTGGTCCAGATCCTGAAATTGCCAAAGCGCGCTTCACTGAACTTGAAAATGCATGGTTGAATACCAAAACAGCCATCGAAAAACATGGTCGTGACAGCGAAGAATCTGAAGCTGCGCTGGAAGCACTGGCGACCGTATTCATGATGTTCAAATTCACGCCGCGTCTATTCGATATCATTTCAGAAATGATTCGTGGTACGCATGACCAGATCCGTGGTGCAGAACGTGAAGTGATGCGTTATGCCGTGCGCCGTGGTCGTATGGATCGTACCCAGTTCCGTACTTCTTTCCCGGGACAGGAATCGAATCCAGCCTGGTTAGATGAACAGATCGCGAAAACACCTGCAGACCAGAAAGCCTATCTGGAAAAAGTACGTCCCGATGTATTGGCCTTCCAGCAAAAGATTGCCGATATTGAAAAAGAGTTGGGTCTTGATGTTAAAGGCATTAAAGACATTGCCAAACGCATGGCCGTTGGTGAAGCTAAGGCACGTCGCGCCAAGAAAGAAATGGTCGAAGCCAACTTGCGTCTGGTGATTTCAATTGCGAAAAAATACACTAACCGCGGCTTGCAGTTCCTGGATCTGATTCAGGAAGGTAACATTGGCTTGATGAAAGCGGTGGACAAGTTTGAATATCGTCGTGGTTATAAATTCTCGACTTATGCAACCTGGTGGATTCGTCAGGCGATCACCCGTTCAATCGCCGATCAGGCACGTACCATTCGTATTCCGGTGCACATGATCGAGACCATCAACAAGATCAACCGTGTATCGCGTCAGCTTCTTCAAGAAATGGGGCGTGAACCGACACCTGAAGAGTTGGGCGAACGTCTGGAAATGGACGAAGTCAAAGTACGTAAAGTGCTAAAAATCGCCAAAGAACCGATTTCGATGGAAACACCGATCGGTGATGATGAAGATTCGCATCTGGGTGACTTCATTGAAGACAGCAACATCACGTCACCAATTGATGCTGCGACTTCAGAAGGCCTGAAAGAAGCGACACGCGAAGTTCTGGAAAACCTGACTGAACGTGAAGCCAAAGTCCTGAAAATGCGTTTTGGTATCGACATGCCGACCGACCACACCTTGGAAGAAGTGGGCAAACAATTTGATGTGACACGTGAACGTATTCGCCAGATTGAAGCGAAAGCACTACGTAAACTTCGCCATCCATCGCGTTCAGAACACTTACGTTCATTCCTTGAGAATGATTAAGATTTGATGCTTATTCTGGAAACTTGAAATTTAATCATCAGTCTCCACTTAAGTAGCCAAGACAGACCCAAACGCCTGCATGATTGCAGGCGTTTCAAATCAGGGGGACTACCATGTTAGACCGTACACCATCTCGTGAACTTCAAGAACATCTTTGGGTTTTCCCTATGGATTATCCGATTAAACTGATTGGCCTTGCTGGCATTGAACTGCGTCAGGCCGTAAATGATATCTTTGTAAAACATTTTCCTGAGTTTGATGGCAGTGAAATGACCATCACACCGTCGCGTACTGGCAAATATCATTCCATTACCGCACAACTGCGCTTTTTGGAACTGGAGCAGGTGCATGCAGTATATGCAGATTTGGCCGCCTGTCCGCTGATTAAAACCGCACTGTAATCAAAAATACAAAAGACACGCTTTCGGGCGTGTTTTTTATGCCTGTACAATGACTGAGCTAGCGCTTAAATATTGTAGGTCTCGCCCCTATTTCATGCCGAAATCATTATAATTATGATCAGTTTTTTATAATTACCAAGGACACTTCCTGTGACTGATGTGCTGCAAAAGCCCGAGCTGATCATTCGTCAATATCACGACCTCACACCTTATGAAGATCGTTTTCTGGAAATGAAAACTTTTACGGAAAACCGTGATGAACATAGCCCGGATCAGCTGTGGATTCTGCAACATCAGGATGTATTGACTCAAGGTCAGGCCGGTAAGCCAGAACATATTCTGATACCGAGCAATATCCCGGTAATTCAAACCGATCGTGGTGGTCAAGTGACCTGGCACGGCCCGGGCCAGCTGGTGGCTTACTTCATGTTTGACCTGAATCGCCTGGGCTGGAATGTGCGTACACTGGTGTCCTATGCTGAAAACCTGATGATCGATCTGCTGAAAAAATACGGCATCGATGCTTATGCCAAACCCGATGCACCGGGGGTCTATGTGGCTGAACGAAAAATTGGTTCACTGGGTTTTAAAATTCGTAAAGGCCGTAGCTATCATGGTCTTTCCTTAAATCTGGATTGTGACCTGAGCGGATTTAATACCATCAACCCTTGTGGTTATGCGGGACTGGAAATGGTTCGCATGAGCGACCTACTTGAACAACCGCCACAATTCAACCAGTTATGTCGTGAAATTATTGAAACTTTGCGCCACAGCGGTTACTTTAATCAAGTCACTGTCGAGCAAAGATAAAGCCTTTGCATTTCACCCCCAAATAAATTAGAGTATTTACTCTAAACCAATAATATTGAGATAGGGATCATCACGTGATTGCAACTAAATCCGTAAAACCCGCTTTGCAGCTTGCCTATGTCAAACTCATGATGGATGTGATTGGCCGCGGTCTGGTCATGGCAAGCCAGGTGGATGAAGAAATCAAACAGGAAGTTGCCCAATTTCCAGTCCATTTCACTCTTTCCATGAAAGTCTTTCCGCATGGCCCAGCCTTTGTGGCGCGGGTCACTGAGGACAAGCAATTGGAACTGGTGAAAAATCTGGAAAAAGCACCTGATCTGACTATTACCTTTAAACATCTGCACCATGCTTTTTTAGTTTTTTCCTTTCAGGAAAGCACCTCTCAAGCCTTTGCCAATGACCGCATGATTGCCGATGGCGATATTTCCAATGCCATTCGTCTGGTGCGTTGTCTAAATAAAATGGAAGCACTGATTTTGCCTAAACTGGTGGCGCAACTGGCTGTCAAAGAATATCCAAGCAATCTCAGCCTCAAAGAAAAACTAAGCGAAGCGAGCAGTATTTATCTAAAAATCGCTCAATCTTATTTAAAACGGAGTGTATAACATGGCTAAACCTTATTATGAATTTTTCTGTCCGGTTAAAGTCATTGCCGGACATGCCGCGTTAGAACATATTCCGTTTGAACTTGCGACCTTAGGCGCAAAACGTCCGCTGATCATTACCGACAAAGGTGTACGCGCCAATAATCTGCTGGCACCGATTGAAGCGGCATTTGAAATGGCAGATGCTGCAATTGTAGCCATTTTTGATGACGTCCCCCCCGACTCTAGCTTGGGTACAGTACGTAGTGCGGCAAAACTGTATCGTGAAAATCACTGTGATGCGATCATTGCTGTAGGCGGTGGTTCAGTCATTGATACGTCCAAGGCCACCAATATTCTGGTGTCTGAAGGGGGTGATGACTTGCTTAAATATTCTGGTGCCCACAACCTGCCTAAGCCACTGAAACCATTTTTTGTGATTCCAACAACTTCAGGGACAGGTTCAGAAGTCACCATGGTGGCTGTCGTCTCAGATACCGAGAAGAACGTTAAAATGCCTTTCGCATCGTATTATCTGATGCCGCATGCTGCAATTTTAGATCCGCGCATGACCCAGACTTTGCCTCCGCATTTAACCGCCATGACCGCAATGGATGCACTGACCCATGCGGTCGAAGCTTATACTTGTATGGCAGCCAATCCAATCTCGGATGCTTATGCCACTGCAGCAGTCAAGAAGATCAGTAGCCATCTATTCAATGTGCTGGATAATCCCAATAATGCGCAAGGCCGTCTGGAACTGGCTCAAGCATCGACCATGGCCGGTATTGCATTTTCTAACTCGATGGTCGGGATTGTGCATTCACTCGGTCATTCACTGGGTGCAGTGGTGCACTTGCCGCATGGTTTATGTATGAACCTGTTCCTGCCGTATGTGCTGGAATACAACAAAGAGGTCAATGGTGACAAGATTGCTGATCTGTTGCTACCTTTGGCAGGTGCCGATATTTATGCGCAAACACCAGCACATTTACGCGCAGACAAAACCATTGCCACTATTCTGACCATGCGAGATCGGATTTATAGTCTGACCAAACTGCCACGTACATTACGTGAAACCGGCAAGATTTCTGAAGCGCAGCTGGATGAAGTGGCAGAGAAAGCCCTGAACGATGGTTCCATCATTTATAACCCGAAAGAAGCCACCTTGGAAGATTTAAAATCTATCTTAAAAAAGGCTTGGTAATTACTGAAAAATAAGCCAATATAGCGAAAATTAAAGCCTGATGTTTTTTTAGACATCAGGCTTTTATCTTGCATAAAGAAATCATTGCGCTAATTTGAATGGCATACTTTATGCACCTCAAAAGTCAAAAAAATAGCTAGCAAAAGCCCTTCTTTTCAAGTAGATTGGCGGGCTTTTATAGAAAACTGTAGGGGGGATCGTTCGTCTCAAACGATCCTTATAAATATGACTGATCCTTGATCAACGATTAAGAGGATAACGCCGTTGACTAATATCTCTGGGACTCAATCGGCAGCTAAACTGCAAAAAACGCTGGGACTCTGGCACATCATTATTATTGGTTTGGCTTATATTCAACCCATGACCTTGTTTGATACATTCGGTCTGGTATCTGAAGAAAGTAACTTCCACGTTCCCACCTCTTACATTTTTGCGCTGATTGCAATTTTGTTAACCTCTTTGAGCTATGGTCATATGATTCGTCGCTACCCTTCTTCGGGTTCGGCCTATACCTATGCGCAAAAATCCATTCACCCGAATGTGGGTTTCATGGTGGGATGGTCATCTTGGCTCGATTATTTATTGTCGCCAATGGTCAACATCATTCTTGCTGTCATTTACCTAGAAGCCCTGTTCCCTGATATCAATCATTGGGTTTGGGTCGTGGTATTGACTGCATTCATGACTGGCATCAATTTACGTGGTGCGCGCTTTGTAGCGAACTTCAACAGTATGATCGTGTTCGTGCAGTTGATTGTCATTGCCGTATTTACCTGGATGGTCTACAGCAAGTTACAGGCTGGCTTTAATGCGGATGGTCCAATCACAGCTGAGCAACGCTATCAGCTCTGGAGTCTGGAACCGTTCTGGAATGAGTTAACCTCAGTAGGCGCCCTGATTACTGGTGCGACTTTACTGTGCTTCTCTTTCACCGGTTTTGACTCTTTAAGCTCGCTGGCTGAAGAAACCAAAGATACTGAAAAAACTTTGCCTAAAGCGATTTTCTTGACCGCTTTAATTGCCGGTATTATTTTCATTATCAGCACTTACTTCATGCAGATTTACTTCCCGAACAATCCAGGTTCATATTTCCAGAATATTGCTGAAACTCAGCCGGAAATTTTGATGCTGGTGGGTGGGTCCTTGTTCCAGGCTTATGTACTTGGTTTTGCAATCATTACCGTCATGGCATCAGGGATTTCTGCACATGCAGGTGTATCTCGCTTAATGTACGTCATGGGCCGTGATGGCGTGATCAACAAGAAAATCTTTGGTCATATCAGTCCGAAAAACTACACACCGTCATACAACATTATGATTGTCGGTGCTGTAGCCTTAACAGCTGGCTTCATGGATCTTGATTTTGTGATTTCACTGATCAGTTTCGGTGCATTGACGGCGTTCAGTTTCGTAAACTTGTCTGTCATTTCACGCTATGCTTTACGTGATGGTCGTACCAAAACTGCGAAAGAAATTCTGAACTTTGTGGTGGTACCACTTGCAGGTTTCATTGCAGTATTTGCCTTATGGCTCGAAGTTGATCAAACCTCATTGAAATATGGTCTGATCTGGGCATTTGGCGGTATCTTGTACCTGGGTTATAAAACCAAAGGTTTCAAGCATCCTGCACCTCAGCACAACGAATTTGACGATAAATAATATCGTTCCGGTTCAAATAAAAAAGGCGCTTTAAGCGCCTTTTTTATGTTTTTGATTTTACTTAAGATAAACGACAATCAAAACCCATTTGGGTATTGACCCGATTATTTTCATAGCCCAGTTTTTCAATGAACAGACTTCTATTCGACAATAATTTTTGCTCTTCCGGATTTAGTCTGGCTTTATTCTTGACCGCCAGCTGATACATTTCATTGACCACATCCTGAAAAATATCACAAACTTCCTGACGTTTGGTCTGCTTCAATTTACGTCCACGCCAAGTCCATTCAAAATCATCGGAATTCAGACTCTGTCCCCAGTTATCGATCCGCGCATCCAAGCGTTTTTGCATGTCAGCCAATCCTTGCTGTATTTCCGCTTGCGTAATTGGCTGAACTTGTTGCGTTTCCCCCATTACATCACTTGCTTCTTGCGCACCGAGGTGTAAAGCAGTCATTCCAATACAACAGGCCAAGGCAAATTTTAATATCGGCTTCACGCGTATATCCTTCTTATTCCAATCAGTTGTCTCTCTCTATCCTAGCAAATAAAAAAGCCACCCAAAGGCAGCTTTTCAAATTATTGTAAATTTAAGCTTAGAGCGCTTTAAAACCCTGCTGACGCCAGGCTTCATATACAATCACTGCCGTGGCATTCGAAAGGTTTAAACTACGAGAGTTCTCTGCCATCGGTAAACGAATCCAGTGCTGCTGCGGGAACATCATCCGAACATGTTCAGGCAGACCACGCGTTTCCGGCCCCATCAACAATGCCACAGGACGGCTCAAGTCCGAGGTATGTGGCATTTCAGTCCCTTTGGTGGTCAGCGGATAGACCGCATCCAGAGCAATGCCTTTGCTTGCCAGATCGGCCAGACAATCTTCGATAGTGTCCCAAATCTGCATACGTGCATATTCGTGATAATCCAGACCGGCACGTCTCAGTTTTTTATCATCCAGTTCAAAACCCAGTGGCTTGACCAGATGCAACTGTGCTCCCGTATTGGCACACAGACGAATAATATTGCCTGTATTTGCAGGAATTTCGGGCTCATATAAAACAACGTGGATCACTTATTTCTCACTTTATACATTTCATTCAGATATAGCTTTCAACTTATAGATCAAACAGCAACATCAGTGCTATCTTTTTCAGATACAAATTTTTGCCTGTATTCGGACCATGAGATTAATCGTCATATCCTTTTATTCAGGTGTAATTTTCGTCTTGCGGTCAAACCAAGAAACAACTTTTGCTTATCCTCTTACTCAGGCATAGCCTTCGTCTTGCGCTCGGGCAAAGCAGTGCTTTGCTTATCCTCGCTCATGCCATTGCAGTTGTTCACGCAAGCGAACCACTTCACCAATAATGGTTAAAGTCGGTGCCTGAATTTGATGCTCAGACACTTTGGAGGCGATGTCGGCAAGGGTTCCCACCACAACTTTTTGCTCAGGAGTCGTGCCTTTAGAGACCAGTGCCACCGGCATATCTGCGCGCTGACCATGGGCGATTAACTGCGCACAGATTCTTTCCAGTCCCACCAGTCCCATATACAGCACCAAGGTCTGGTTTTCATAGACCAGCTCACGCCAAGGCAATTCAGGCGAACCTTCTTTTAAATGACCTGTCAGGAAACGCACACTTTGTGCATAATCCCGATGCGTTAATGGAATACCGGCGTAGGCGGAACAACCTGAAGCTGCGGTAATACCCGGCACCACCTGAAAAGTAATACCTGCCGCAAACAGCTCTTCAATTTCTTCGCCGCCACGCCCAAAGATGAAAGGATCACCGCCTTTCAGACGACAAACCCGCTTGCCTTCACTGGCATATTTGACCAATAAAGCATTAATCCCATCTTGTGGAACTGCATGATTGGAACGCGCCTTACCAACATAGATTTTTTCCGCATCACGGCGACACAGATCCATAATCGGTTCAGACACCAGGCGATCATAAATCACCACATCGGCTTGCTGCATCAAACGTAAAGCTTTCAGGGTCAACAGTTCTGGATCACCTGGACCTGCACCCACCAGATAGACTTCACCTTTCGGCTGTTGCCACTCTTGTAATGCTTGCTCGATCAGACGATCTGCTTCAGCCATATTGTCATTAAACACCTGCTCTTTCAGCGGACTGGCGTACAGATCTTCCCAGAAAATACGGCGCTGATCCGGATTGACAATTTTTGCTTTAACGCGACTGCGCCATTTGCCTGAAAACTCAGCCAGCTTGCCCATGCCATGTGGAATCGTCGCTTCCAGTTGAGTCCGAATCTGGCGTGACAACACCGGCGATGTGCCATTCGATGCCACCGAAATCACCAGCGGTGAGCGGTCAATAATCGCAGGCACCATAAAACGGCAATGTGGTGGATCATCAACACTGTTGACCAGTACATTTTCAGCTTCGCACAGCTCGAAAACCTGACGATTCACATCAGCATCATCTGTTGCTGCAATCACTAAACGATAATGGCGTAAAGGAATCTGTGTACTGAATGGTGCCTGCTCATATTGCCCTTGAGACTGCTGAACAATCTCAAGTAAATTGGCATCAATTTCAGGTGCAATGACATGAATCACTGCTCCTGCTTTTGCTAATAATACCGCTTTACGGTAGGCAATATGTCCACCACCGACAATCAGACAAGGTTGCTGTTGCAACTTTAACGAGATTGGAAAGATATCCACGAACTACCTCAAAATTTTAAATCTGATTGTCTATGCAATTTTCATGCACATTTAGCGATGCTGATATCAAGCATTAGTCGATATAAGTCACACCACCCATATATGGACGCAATACTTCAGGAATCTCAATCGAACCGTCTGCACGCTGATAGTTTTCCATCACTGCAAGCAAGGTACGACCAACAGCCAGACCTGAACCATTCAAGGTATGTACAAATTCAGTTTTTTTCTGGTCGGCACGGTAACGCGCTTTCATACGACGCGCCTGGAAGTCACCCATGTTTGAACATGAAGAGATTTCACGATAAGTATTCTGGCTTGGCACCCAAACTTCAAGATCATAAGTCTTGGTCGCGCCAAAGCCCATATCACCGCCACAAAGGATGATCTTACGGTATGGCAGACCTAATGCTTGCAAGATGCCTTCAGCATGGCCGGTTAAATCTTCCAGTGCCTGCATAGACGTTTCAGGTTTAACAATCTGAACCATTTCCACTTTGTCGAACTGGTGCTGACGAATCAGGCCACGGGTATCACGGCCATAAGACCCTGCTTCACTACGGAAACATGGGGTATGTGCTGCATATTTTAATGGCAGACGATCTGCATCAATGATTTCATCACGCACGAAGTTAGTCACTGGCACTTCAGCAGTTGGAATTAAATAGAATTCTTTTTCGCCTTGAAGTTTAAACAGATCTTCTTCAAATTTAGGCAACTGACCTGTGCCACGTAATGAATCCGCATTCACCAAATACGGTACATAAGCTTCAGTATAACCATTCTGGTCTGTATGCGTATTCAGCATGAACTGTGTCAATGCACGTTGTAAACGCGCCAATGGGCCTTTCAAAACACTGAAACGAGAACCAGTCAATTTGGTTGCGGTTTCAAATTCCAGACCGCCCATCATTTCACCGAGGTCAGTATGGTCTTTGATCTCAAAATCGAATTCACGTGGTGTACCCCATTTCAGGATTTCCACGTTATCGCTTTCGTCTTTGCCTTCAGGCACAGCTTCATCTGGCAAGTTTGGAATAGACAGTAATTTTTCTTCAAGCTCCGCTTGCAGTTCAGCCAATGCTGCTTCAGCCGCTTTGATTTCATCACCAATCGCAGACATGCGTGTCATGATTTCAGAGGCATCACCGCCTGCTTTTTTAATTTGACCGACTTGTTTTGCACCGGCATTACGTTCAGCTTGCAGTGTTTCTGTCTTGGACTGAATTTCTTTACGGCGCGCTTCTAGGGAGGCCCACTCTTCAACATTGAGTTGAACACCACGTTTTGCCAAGGCCAAATTTACAGCCTCAATATTGTTTCTGAGTAATTTCGGGTCGATCATAATCAATCTTTGCAGAAGAAAAAAACTGGCTATAGTGTAAGCTCTTAACGTCAAAAAATACAGTGACTACGACCACAGCTGTGCCTTATTAGCACAATATTTAGGAAGTCTTGGACTGTAAAATGGCTAAATATTCAGGCCAAATCACTTCACCCAAATCTGCATAGGACACTTTTAATTCAGGCGTTCCTGCTGCTTTAGAAGTTAATTCACCTGCCGGGTACACCAACACCAGACCCGACCTGTCAAAATAATAGTTATCACTCAGTTTTAACTGCTGTGCTTGTATCCCCTGTGTGCGTAGCCATCGAGTATTGGTTCGATATATCACATTGAGTAGTTTCTGCTCACCGCCCTTTAACATCAATTGATGCAAAGCCAGACGCTTTTTCTGTTTCAGATCAAAATTGATATATTCCACATGTTCACTTGATGCAGTGTGATTCTTCACCAGATTGGAACTTATTAAGGCAAAAGTCGCCAGATGATCACGCTGAGCGATAAATACTACCTTGATAAAACGCTGATCCAGATAATAGGGCTCATCGGCCTTTTTAGGATTTTTCTGAGTCACTTTGGTGAATGCAACCGGCTCGGTATCCCGAATACGCGCTATAAAATATTGATCAATCCAGTCGAGATTGGTATCCACCGTTTGTAGATCGAAGCGTACACAGCCTTCTATTTCACACACCACTTTGGCCACCCCTTTGACGAGAATACTCTTGGTTTCAATCTGCACCCACGGATCTGTTTGGGTAAGCGTTGCAACTGAATTGGATGGCGGCTGACAGCCCAACATATATACAGTGATTAATAAGACAGCATAAATTTCAGCAGTTTTAAACAGATTGATCTTCATCCTGAGCTCCCAAAATTTTGCAATTTCATTGACTCGACTTTTATTTATTTTAAGATGCTCTCTTGTCTAGATATAGCTGAACCTTGTAGCCTGCTCAAAACAATCATGATAATCGGCAATAAAAAAGCAACCTGAATCGGTTGCTCTTTGGTTTACTTGATACTTCTGATTATTGATCAATAATGTCCGTACCTTTTGGCGGGGTAAAGTTAAAGGTAGAAGCCGGAATACTGCTATTCACTTTCACATTACTAAACTTAATATTTGTAGTTTGGCCAAGTGAATCCTGCAAGATCATCAAGCTAGGTGCCTTGTTTGCACCAAAACTGATGGTCAGGCTCTCAAAGACACCATCGGTATTTTTAGGATACAGTGTGTAATAGGTTTTCCCCTTATTCGGCTGAGTGACCCGGTAAGACTGCATAATCTGACTGGTATTTCCTGACAGAAGCAAAGCCGGTGTATTGGCAACTTGCTCATCCAGATTTTGACGAACCGCTTGCTGCAAATCCGGATCATAAATCCATACTGTTTTACCAGTCGTTGTAATGGTTTGCTTCGATGGTGCGGTCGTTTCCCAATAGAATTTACCCGGACGCTCGACTTTCATCACCCCTTTAAAGGTTTGATTCATATGTTGTGCGCTCAAGCCTTTTTTCTGGGTTGCTCTCGGATTGGTCACCTTGGTGCTTTGCTCAAAATTTGCCGTCATGCTACGTACATAATTCAGCTGCTTCACCAGACTGGCAGTTGCCTGTTGCTCCGACGCTGCCACAGGTGCAGCAAACACGGTTGTACTCATCACCGGTGCTAAAGTCACTGCACCCAGAGCCATAGCACAGACGGTTTTACGAAGCATATTCATAATTTCACCTTTATATTTTGCGTCATCGCAATTTATTTGATGTCTCATCTTAAACGAAAATTAAAAGCTAAAATGATAGAAAATAAGAACTTTTGTATGGTTATTAATTCGAAATCTATTTTTTTGTTCATCATGATGAAGATTTCAGCCGTTTTTTTACATAAGCTGGATCAGGCGTTCATTACAGTCAATTTTCAGGCATAAAAAAGCCCACAGAAACTGTGGGCTTTTTTTCTATCTCAGCGAATTACGCTTCAACAGATACGTAGCGACGACCGAATTGGCCTTTCACTTCGAATTTGATTACGCCGTCAGCAGTCGCAAACAAAGTATGGTCACGGCCCATACCTACGTTTTGACCAGCGTGGAATTCAGTACCACGTTGACGAACGATAATGTTACCAGCAGTCACAGATTGACCGCCGTACATTTTAACACCTAACATTTTAGGATTCGAATCACGACCGTTTTTAGTCGAACCACCGGCTTTTTTAGTTGCCATGTCTATTTACTCCTCGTAATTAGCCTGAAATAGCTGTAATTTTCAACTCAGTGAACCATTGACGGTGACCTTGTTGTTTACGGTAGTGTTTACGACGACGCATTTTGATAATGCGGATTTTGTCGTGACGACCATGGCTAACTACTTCAGCAGTTACAGTAGCGCCAGCAACAACTGGAGCACCGATTTGAATGCTTTCACCGTTTACAAGCATCAATACGTCATCAAACGTAATAGTTGAGCCAGTTTCAGCTTTCAATAATTCTACTTTAAGGGTTTCACCCTCGATTACACGGTGTTGTTTACCACCGCTTTGGATTACTGCGTACATAATGTACTCCAAACAAGCCCGTGTCGTCGTGCCGATAAAGGAAGATATCGATCTTAAGACGTACGCCACTGGGGGATATCTAAGGGCGAGGATTTTAAGGGATATTCAAAAAAACAACAAGCCATTTTACTGAAATAATAATGGCGAGTATGTGCTAATTATTTAACACTTAAATAATTTCTATCAAATCAGACACTCAAGATATATTCAGCAACAAAATAATACAGCAGAAATTCGGCCAGTTTGATTAATATACTCAGCCTGATGAAGAGGGCGACATCGCTGACCTTTCCTAATTTTTTGTAGCGCAGAATATAGATCGAATCTGAATAAGATCTATAAAAAGCTGATTTTTAGTGGAGTTTATGCATTTCTTAGGTTTCACTCATGTTATAAATTGTTAAACTACGACCTGCGATTTACCAGACTAGAGGTTTTCTTTCACATGACCATCGACTTTAAGCAAGACATTCTCGCTCCTGTTGCTAACGACTTTGCTGCGATGGACACATTCATTAATGAAGGAATTACTTCAAAAGTTGCACTGGTGATGGCCGTCAGCAAACATGTGGTCGAAGCGGGTGGCAAACGCATGCGCCCGATTATGTGTCTTCTGGCTGCCAAGGCTTGTGGTGCTGAAGATTTAGAACCGCATCGCAAGCTGGCCGCGATTATTGAAATGCTGCATACGGCGACGCTGGTGCATGATGATGTGGTCGATGAATCTGGCCTGCGTCGTGGCCGTCCGACTGCCAATGCGACATGGAATAACCAGACTGCTGTTCTGGTCGGTGACTTCCTGATTTCACGTGCATTTGATCTGCTGGTCGATTTAAACAATATGGTCTTGCTGAAAGATTTCTCGACCGGCACCTGTGAAATTGCTGAAGGTGAAGTGCTGCAATTGCAATCCCAGCACCAGCCAGAAACCAGTGAAGCGACTTATTTAAATATTATTCATGGTAAAACGTCGCGCCTGTTTGAACTGGCGACAGAAGGCGCAGCGATTCTGTCGGGTAAAGATGAATTCCGTGAGCCTTTAAAAACTTTCGCCGGTCATTTCGGCAATGCCTTCCAGATTATTGATGACATTCTAGATTACACCTCCGATGCAGAAACCCTCGGCAAAAATATTGGTGATGACCTGATGGAAGGCAAACCTACCCTGCCATTGATTGCTGCGCTAAAAAATACCTCCGGTGAGCAGCATGAAATTATTCGTCGCAGTATTGCCACTGGCGGTACAGAACATCTCGATCAAGTCATTCAAATTGTCAATGCATCTGGGGCACTGGACTATTGCCGTCAACGTGCGACTGAAGAAACGGAAACCGCCATTCATGCCCTGCAGGCATTACCTGACTCTGAGTATCGTCAAGCTCTGATTAATCTGGCCAAACTGGCCCTACACCGAATTCAGTAATCTTTAAACTCGCCTATGCATATTAATTTTCTTGATCTTTTCCAAAACATGCAGCATCAGCTTGAGCAACCTCAGGCGGTGCTGGATGAAAATCTTCTCATTGAACTGATTGAAAGAATCAGACCGGAAGACAGCAGAAATACCGAAGAAATCGAAGCAAAGTTCAATGCATTTATCCAGGCTTTATTATTGACGCCGAATGCAGTTTCAGCATTACAGACATTTACCCTGCGGATCATTAACCGTTATAAACAGACCAGTCTGTTTTCCGATACCGGTATTTTGTCTCTGGATGGTTTCTGGAATCAGCTCAATCAGCGTATTGGCGCGCATATCCTGCCAGTTATTCCGGATCATCAGCAATTACAAGAATTATTTCGCAAGGTTTTTTATCAGCCGACCGATAAATACTGGCTCGACTATTTTGATGAAGATGACTGGCAACGCTTATTTTCAGTTCTCAATCAGGGTCACTCCAATCAGCCTGAAAAGACCCGCATTAAAGATCAACTGATCAAGGCACTGACCATTTTGTCGTATCGGATCAGTGGTATTGGTCTGCATCCTGAATTTATTAATGCACAGCCGGAACTGATGGAATATGAATCTCCTTTTCTGGTGCAGAACCGTGAGATTAACGAATTTATTCAGGAATACAAAAAACGCTATAACACGGTCACGCTGGTCGATTCGATCACCCCGCCAGATGCTTCGCAAGCACTGGTGATGCTGGAACAGTGTCATGATGTCGTGGCAAAAATTCGCCGCTCTACCAAACGGATTGGGGTCAGCGTGAGTCTGACCTATATGCTGGCACTGCTGGAGCAGTGTCTGGAGCGGGTTGAAATCCTGCTCAACATGGTCATGGACGAGGATGACCTGCGCTACCAGTCCATCGGCCTGTTTATTGCAGATATCACTGAAGCGATTTATAGCGAACGCAGTGTACGTGCCCTGCTGGCGACCAATAGTGAACTCCTGGCCTTGCAGGTGACTGAGAATGCTAGTAAAACCGGCGAGCACTATGTCAGTACTGACAAAAAAGGCTTTCTGGCCATGTACAAATCGGCCGCCGGTGCAGGTGCCATTATCGCAACAATGGCCACCCTGAAAATCCTGATGACACGCCTGAGCATGGCGCCTCTCATGCAGGCCTTTAGCTATAGCATGAATTATTCGCTGGGTTTTATGCTGATCCATGTGCTGCATTTTACCGTGGCGACCAAACAGCCAGCGATGACAGCCGCTGCACTGGCGGCCACAGTCCAGCAACGCAAAGGCTCAAAAATGGCGCAAATTGCCGAGCTGGCCGCGCTGATTGTGAATATTATCCGTACCCAGTTTGTGGCAATTCTGGGCAATATTTCGATTGCCATTCCGGTGGCGGCATTGATTACCTTAATGTGGGACGTTGCTCTGCATGAACCCTTAATGAATCATGCCAAGGCAACCAAAACCTTACATGACCTGAATCCCTTTACCTCTTTGGCAATTCCGCATGCTGCAATTGCCGGGGTATGTCTGTTCCTGTCCGGGTTATTGGCCGGTTATTTTGACAACATGGCCGTCTACCGCAAGGTAGGCCCCCGCCTGAAAGCCCATATACGTTTATCGCAATTGATGGGACAGGAACGGTTGTACCGGTTTGCAGATTATATTGAACGTAATCTGGGAGCGCTGGCAGGTAATTTCATGTTTGGCATCATGCTCGGCAGTATGGGCACCATTGGTTTTATTCTGGGGTTGCCGCTCGATATCCGGCATATTGCCTTTGCCTCGGCCAACTTTATTCAGGGCCTGATCAATATTAATGGCCCGGATATTGGCTTGATTGTGGTGTCTTTCCTCGGTGTGTTGTTGATTGGCCTGACCAACTTATTTGTCAGTTTCAGTTTGACCATTATTGTGGCCTTACGTGCACGACGGGTGCGTTTTGAACAGTGGAAACCGTTGGCAAAACTGGTCATGACTCACTTCCTGACCCGGCCAAGTGATTTCTTCTGGCCCCCCAAGCAAAGCATTGAAATTGACGAAAATCATACATCGACGAAATCTTAAAACTGCGACAATTACAGTATATTTAGCAACAAATTCCTTACTAAAAAAATGGAATTCGCATAAAATACGCACACTTGAAAAAAAGTGTACTGACAAGTACACTTCTATTCCAGACAATTAACCGATCTGCGAACGGTTAAAGGGACAAGGATTTTTGGCATGCATTACTTGTTACTTTTTGTCGGTATTTTATTTTTAATTTTCAGTGTGTTCATCCTGAATATCCCTGCTTTAAGCAAGCTTGATTTGCACGCAGTGGAAAGGATGAGTCTGTATCGCACCGAGTTTTGGAATCGAATTACTCTGTCCTTATCAGTGATAGGTGGCATGCCATTTGTATTATTTTTATCCACACTATGGTGTATTGCCTTGCTGTGGTATAAAAAGCATACAAGCGTAATTTTTATATGTATCGGAATTATCGGAGGAATACTCCTAGCTTGGCTGTTAAAGTTTGCAATTGCCCGACCCCGACCACCAGAGTCCTTGCATCTGGTTGAAAGTTTTGGAAGTTCCTTTCCAAGTGCGCATAGTCTGTATGCGGCATGTCTGGCTTGTCTGGCAATTTACATGTATCGGCAACATTCTCGCTTTACCATCATCATGATCGGTGCAGGCTTATGGATGCTGATGATGGGGATTTCAAGAGTTTATCTAGGCGTACATTTTCCTTCAGATGTCATATCCGGCTGGAGTATCAGTTTTATTTGGATTTCGTTGTGGTATATGGTCTGGATCAGATATTGCGCGGCGCACAAATAAGAAAATTTAGATAAAGATCTAATAGAGGTGAAACAATGATGTCTGCAAAGCTTTGGGCACCTGCCCTGACTGCTTGCGCATTAGCAACAAGTCTTGCACTTGTTGGTTGTAGCAAAGATCCAAAAGAGGGCCAGCAAGCTGGTGCTCAACAACAAATGCCACCGACTGAAGTCGGTGTTCTTGTTGCACAACCACAAAGTGTAGAGCAGTCTGTAGAGCTCTCGGGTCGTACAACAGCATTTGAAATTTCAGAAGTACGTCCGCAAGCCAGTGGTGTGGTGCTTAAACGCTTGTTCACTGAAGGCAGTTATGTGCGTGAAGGTCAGGCTCTGTACGAAATCGATTCAAGCACCAACCGTGCGACCGTGGATAATGCTCGTGCAGCAATTGCCCGTGCTGAAGCCAATCTGGGTGTATTACGTGTGAAGGAAGGCCGTTACCGCCAGCTGGTTGGAACCAATGCCATTTCTAAACAAGAATATGATGACATCGTGGCACAGGTCAAACTGGCTGAAGCCGATCTGAATGCCAACCGTGCCACCTTGCGTAATGCCGAAATTAACTTGGGCTATTCGACTGTACGTGCACCGATCTCGGGCCAGACCAACCGTTCGTCTGTCACTGCGGGTGCATTAGTGACGGCGAATCAACCAGAGCCATTGGTTACCATTCAGCGTTTAGATCCAATTTATGTGGATATCAACCAGTCCAGTGCTGAGCTTTTACGTTTACGTCAGCAGCTCAACAAAGGCGATTTGAATAGCTCAAACAACACTAAAGTGAAGTTAAAGCTTGAAGATGGCAGCATCTACCCGATTGAAGGCCGTCTTGCATTTTCGGATGCCAGCGTAAATCCGGAAACAGGTACGGTGACTTTACGTGCGGTATTCCCGAACAAAAACCATTTACTCCTGCCAGGTATGTTTGCGACTGCGCAAATCGTACAGGGTGAAGTGCCCAATGCCTTCCTGATCCCACAAGCGGCGTTGACCCGTACTCCAACAGGTCAGGCAATGGCGATGCTGGTCGGTGCTGATGGTAAAGTAGCACCACGTCCAGTCACGACCACCGGCTCTCAAGGCAACAACTGGATTGTGACTGAAGGTCTGAATCCAGGTGATAAAGTGATTGTGGACGGGATTGCAAAAGTGAAACCTGAACAGCAAGTTGTAGCTAAACCTTATCAACCTCAAGCTGCTGCGCCACAAGGTGCTGCACCGCAACAGCCTGCAGCAAGCGAGAAAAAGGCAGATGATGCAAAGAAAGAACAACCTGAACAAAAACCTGCTGCAAATGCATAAGGAGTAATGGTTCATGGCTCAATTCTTTATTCATCGCCCGATTTTTGCATGGGTGATTGCATTGGTTATCATGCTGGCCGGTATTTTAACCATCAGCAAAATGCCAATTGCACAATATCCAACGATTGCTCCGCCAACCGTGACCATTTCTGCGACTTATCCAGGTGCATCTGCTGAAACTGTTGAAAATACAGTGACCCAGATCATCGAGCAGCAGATGAACGGTATGGATGGCTTACGTTATATCTCGTCTAACAGTGCGGGTAACGGTTCTTCTTCTATTTCCTTGAACTTTGACCAGGGTGTTGATCCTGATATCGCACAGGTTCAGGTTCAGAACAAATTACAGTCTGCCACTGCACTTCTTCCCGAAGATGTACAGCGTCAGGGTGTGCGTGTCACCAAATCCGGTGCCAGCTTCCTTCAGGTATTGGCTTTCTATTCACCTGATGGCAGCCTGACCGCCGATGACATCAAAGACTATGTCAACTCGAATATTTCTGAACCTTTAAGCCGTGTGGCCGGGGTTGGTGAAGTTCAGGTCTTTGGTGGCTCTTATGCGATGCGCATCTGGCTAGATCCGGCCAAAATGGCTAGCCTGCAAGTAACACCGAGCGATATTGCGACTGCAATTCGCACCCAGAACGCACAGGTTGCGGTGGGTCAGCTTGGTGGTGCTCCTGCAGTTGAAGGTCAAGTGCTGAATGCGACCGTAACGGCTCAAAGCCTGTTACAAACTCCGGAACAGTTCAGCAATATCTTCCTGAAAAACACCACTTCGGGCGCGCAAGTTCGTCTGGGTGATGTGGCACGGGTGGAACTCGGTGCAGATAACTATCAGTTTGATTCGAAATTTAATGGCAAACCGGCTGGTGGTGTGGCAATTAAACTTGCCACAGGTGCTAACGCGCTTGATACAGCAAAAGCGGTTGAAGAACGCTTAGAACAGTTACGTCCGAACTATCCGCAAGGCATGGTCGATCAACTGGCCTTTGATACAACACCATTTATTGAACTGTCGATTAAGAGTGTGGTTAAGACCCTGATCGAAGCGATTATTCTGGTGTTCCTGGTCATGTTCTTGTTCTTGCAGAACTGGCGTGCCACGATTATTCCAACCATGGCTGTTCCAGTGGTGGTATTGGGCACCTTTGCGGTCATTAACGTTTTTGGCTTCTCGATCAACACCCTGACCATGTTTGCCATGGTACTGGCGATCGGTCTTCTGGTCGATGATGCGATTGTTGTAGTCGAGAACGTAGAACGGGTCATGGTGGAAGAGCATCTGGATCCGGTGTCTGCAACTGAAAAATCGATGAGACAGATTTCCGGCGCACTGATTGGTATTACCTCGGTGCTGTCTGCAGTATTCGTTCCAATGGCCTTCTTCGGTGGAACCACCGGGGTCATTTATCGTCAGTTCTCGATTACGCTGGTCACGGCAATGATCCTGTCACTGATTGTCGCCTTGACCTTTACCCCTGCCCTGTGTGCGACCCTGCTCAAACAGCATGATCCGAACAAGCCGGAAAGCAATGGTATCTTTGCGCGTTTCTTCCGCTGGTTTAACAGCAGCTTTGACAAGGTATCTGTGAAATATCAGGGCGGCGTGAATCGCATGACCCACAGTAAGATTTTCTCAGGTATCGTGTATGCGGTAGTATTGGGTATTATTGTGCTGTTGTTCCAGAAACTGCCGTCTTCATTCTTGCCGGATGAAGACCAGGGTGTGGTCATGGCACTGGTTCAGTTACCACCAAATGCCACTCTGGAACGTACCGACAAGGTGGTCAATACCATGACCAACTATTTCCTGGAAAACGAGAAAGATCATGTCGAGTCAGTCTTTAGTGTGGCGGGTTTCTCCTTTACCGGTGTGGGTCAAAACGCAGGTCTGGCCTTTATTAAACTGAGAGACTGGTCAGAACGTACTAGTCCGGAATCTCAAGTCGGTGCCATTATCCAGCGTGGTATGGCGCTAAACATGATTGTTAAAGATGCGTCTTACATCATGCCACTGCAATTACCTGCAATGCCTGAACTGGGTGTGTCGGCTGGCTTTAACTTACAGCTTAAGGCGGCAGGTGGTCAAAGTCATGACCAGCTTCTGGCAGCACGTAATGCGGTTCTGGGTCTGGCAGCACAAGACTCGCGTCTGGCGGGTGTGCGTCCAAATGGTCAGGAAGATAATCCACAGTACCGTGTCATTGTTGATCATGCACAAGCCGGTGCACTGGGTGTCAGCGTTGCCGAAATTAACAGTACTATGGGTATTGCTTGGGGCGGTTCGTATATCAATGACTTCATTGATCGCGGTCGGGTCAAGAAGGTATATGTTCAGGGTGAAGCTGGCTCACGTATGATGCCGGAAGATCTGGACCAGTGGTATGTGCGTAATAATCGCGGTGAAATGGTGCCTTTCTCGGCCTTTGCCACAGGCGAATGGACCTATGGTTCACCACGTCTTGAACGTTATAACGGCGTATCGTCGATGAACATTCAAGGTACACCGGCTCCGGGAATCAGTTCGGGTGATGCCATGGTGGCCATGGAAGAAATTGCGGCGAAGTTACCAGAAATGGGCTTAACCGGCTTTGACTTCGAATGGACCGGTCTGTCTTTGGAAGAACGTGAATCTGGTGCACAGGCGCCGTTCCTGTATGCCCTGTCACTCCTGATCGTATTCCTGTGTCTGGCAGCCCTGTATGAAAGCTGGTCGATTCCGTTCTCGGTTCTGCTGGTGGTGCCATTGGGTATCGTCGGTGCATTGCTCATGACTTATGGCGGGATGGTGCTGCTGCAAAACCCGAACCTGTCGAATAACATTTACTTCCAGGTGGCGATCATTGCCGTGATTGGTCTTTCTGCGAAAAATGCGATCTTGATCGTGGAATTTGCGAAAGAGCTACAAGAGCAAGGTGAAGATTTATTCGAAGCAACCTTGCATGCGGCGAAAATGCGTTTACGTCCAATTATCATGACCACTCTGGCCTTTGGTTTTGGTGTATTGCCGCTTGCCCTGGCTTCAGGTGCAGGTGCAGGTAGTCAGCACTCAGTCGGTTATGGTGTACTTGGTGGCGTGATCAGCTCGACCTTGTTAGGTATCTTCTTTATCCCGGTATTCTACGTGTGGATTCGAAGTATCTTTAAATACAAACCAAAACAACAAAATCAGGAGTATAAGTCGTAATGCAAAATGTATGGTCTATTACAGGTCGTAGCATTGCGGTATCTGCCCTTGCGCTTGCTTTGACAGCCTGTCAAAGCATGCGTGGTCCAGAGCCGGTTGCACAGGCAAATATCCCGAGCAGCTATACCAATGCGTCTGGTACTTCTGTAGCAGAACAAGGTTATAAAAACTTTTTTGCCGATCAGCGCCTGTTACAGGTGCTCGATCTGGCATTAAACAATAATCGTGATCTGCGCACTGCTGCCCTGAATATTCAACGCGCCCAGCAACAGTATCAGATTACTGAAAACAATCAGTTACCGACCATTGGTGCCAGTGGCAGCGTGTTACGTCAAGACACGGGCAGCAGCAATCCTCAAAGCCGCGGTGCTGTAACCACCTATAATGTAGGTCTGGGTGTAACCGCATTTGAGCTGGACTTTTGGGGGCGTGTACGTAGCTTAAGTGACAATGCACTGGATAACTTCCTGGCGACTCAAAGTGCGCGAGATGCGACGCAAATTGCGCTGATTGGTCAGGTGTCTCAAGCCTGGCTCAGCTATTCATTTGCCAATGCCAATCTGGATTTGGCTGAACAAACGCTAAAAGCACAGCTTGAATCGTTTAACCTGAACAAGAAACGTTTTGATGTCGGGATCGACAGCGAACTTCCTGTGCGTCAGGCCCAGATTTCCGTCGAAACGGCACGCAATGATGTCGCGAATTACCGCACTCAGGTGGCACAGGCACAAAACCTGTTAAACCTGCTGGTCGGTCAGCAAGTGCCTGCGACTTTATTGCCGGCACAACGCGTAACCCGCATCACGTCCAATACGGCACTGGGTGCAGGCTTGCCAAGTGATCTGCTGATTAACCGTCCAGATGTACGCGCTGCCGAGTATCGTCTGTCTGCAGCGGGTGCCAATATCGCGGCAGCACGCGCACGCCTGTTCCCGACCATCAGTTTGACCGGTTCAGCAGGTTATGCATCGACCGATTTAGGCGATCTGTTTAAATCAGGCAGTTTTGGCTGGTCCTTTGGCCCAAGTCTGGATATTCCAATTTTCGATTGGGGTACCCGTCAGGCCAATATCCAGATTTCTGAAACCGATCAGCAAATTGCATTATCAGATTACGAAAAGTCGATTCAAGCCGCTTTTCGTGAAGTAAATGATGCGCTAGCAGTTCGCCAAAACATCGGTGATCGTATTGCTGCACAGCGCCGTCTGGTAGAAGCCACCAATACCACCTATCGCTTGTCGCAGGCACGTTTTCGCGCCGGGATTGACAGCTATCTGACGGTACTGGATGCACAGCGCGCCTCTTATGCCGCAGAACAAGGCTTGCTCTTGCTTGAACAGGCCAACTTGAACAATCAGGTTGAAGTCTACAAGACCCTCGGTGGAGGCTTAAAAGTCAATACTACGGATACCCTGCCGAATCAGCCGTCCGTGACTGAACAACGCCGCGCAGCAGAACAGCAGGCGAAATAGATTTAAAATAGAAAAAGAAAAGCTCACTTCGGTGGGCTTTTTTATTGCATTTTCAAGGCAGTTTTCCTATTGTCATAGACCAGCAATTTATTTAGAAAACATACGCATGTTACTTAGCAATCTGGAATCTGTACCGGGACATACTATTCGCCAACAAATTGATGTGGTTTATGGCAGTACGGTACGCAGCAAACATGTCGGGCGTGATTTACTCGCTGGCCTGAAAAATATTGTCGGGGGTGAGCTTACTGCTTATACCGAGCTGCTGGAAGAATCCCGTCAGGAAGCGATGAACCGGATGGTTGAAAAAGCCCGTAGCATAGGTGCCAATGCGATTGTCGGTATTCGTTTCTCGACCTCCAATATTGCCCAAGGCGCCTCTGAACTGTTTGTCTATGGAACGGCGGTCATTGTTGATCCAGTCATGCCAAAATTACCCGACCCTTTTCCACAGGCAGAATAAGTCATGGACGGTTTAATTTTTCAGATCGTCATTTTTGTCATTCTGTTTAGCGTCGGTTTTGGCTTTGGTCGTTATAATGAACGCAAACATTTTCGTTATCTAGACGAACAGGAACAACGACTGGCTTATATCCAGGTCAACAACAGCCGCTTTATCTTATCTGAACATTCCGGACAGATGATCAGCAGTAATGTGGTCATTTCCCATGATTATTTTAAATACGCAATTGCCAATGTGCAGAACATGTTGGGAGGTCGTTTGACCAGCTATGAAAGCGTGGTAGAGCGGGCACGGCGTGAGGCGATTGTACGTTTAAAACTTGAAGCTGAAAGAATCGGAGCCACCCAGATTATGGGGATTCGGCTGAGCACTACGGAACTGGGCATGCAAGGCGGTATGGTCGAAGTCTTTGCTTATGGCACTGCAATTCAGCAGTCTACTTCACTAATCTAAAAATAGCTATATAAACAATAGCATGCAGATGGTTAGTTCATGTTGCGCAGTACGCGCAGATAATTACTGAATGTGGATCAACTCGCTTATCGACTGGGGATGCAATATCATAGAAGAAGTGATTAAGCTCAAAGTTAGCGGCATAAATACAAATAATATGATGCCGTTTCTTCAGTCGATCAAACGGCACTCAATCCCATCTGTATTGCCTTATTATTTTTCTACGTCTTAAGCCGCATTGCTTAGAGAACGGCAGCAAGCTAAATGGCTATACATTGCCGAATTGACCGCCACCACCCAGCTTAAAAGTGCCCTTTTTAAATATTGGTGAACGAGATGGGTGCACTAATTCAGGCTGTTAGGCTCTTGCGTAATTCATCTTCAACGATACTGAGTTCAATTTCACTAAATTTACGAATCTCGCCTTCTGCATGCTTTTCCAGCATACCGCCGAGCAACGGCACTTTGACCTTTACTGTCCAGTTGAGCTGAAACTGGATCTGGTCTTCATCTCCAGTGACTGCACGCTGACAGGTCGCCTCGATCGGTAAATTTGCCCCGAGTTGTACCGTCGATGTCATTTGATTCAGATCGCTGATATCGGTACGCTGCAAACGGAATGCATCCTTGAGTAATTTTTTTGCCATATCCGGGATGTTGACATCCAGATTATAGGCACGTTTCAAGGTATACATATGCCCCTGCTTTTCCGAGACCAGAATTTCTAAATTTTGCGCAGGAATTCGATGACAGACTGCCTCATGCAAACGAATATCATTGGCCAGACGTTTAAATTCATCAATAGACACGCCATTGATAATTGCTTTCACAGTGAACTGATGTGCCATGCTATTTTTCCTTATTTTTATTGCATTATTCGCTTAGGTCACTCCGGACTATCGCAAATAAAACCAAACACAGAGATGATTCTGCAATTTATATCAACTTTATAGCATCTGTCATTATTCTTTTATCGGGAAATAGCGGCAATTCGGTCAATCTTTGCAAGATAGTTTTGCAGACAACTGTGTCTGGCCACAACTGATCTGTAGCTGCGCTGTGGCATAGTCAATCACGACATGAAATTCATCGGCGCCATCGTCTAAACCGGACACATACCATGTGGTTCCGTTTGGAAAATCCTGCAACCAGTCTGCTTTATAAAAGTCTGAAACCGAATCAAACTGCACATACAGTTCAGGCTGCGCTTCGATCTTCATTGCCAGAGCCATAAACTTCTGTAATTGCGCCTGCTGAAAATCAATAATCATACTATTTCCCCCTGTTTAGACATGATGATAGCGCAGCGATCTTCATATATGTTTAAAGGGTTCTTCTCGCTATACGACTGCCGAGTTTTGACATCTGGCCCATTATTGGATTAAACATAAGCTAGCGCACAAAAAACAAGATCTCATCCAATATAACGAAGGATATACTCATGGTGCAGGGAAAAATGCAGGTAGAAAGTGTCCAGTTTCTGGCAGAAGATGGTTATAGCTTAAGTGGCAAACTCTACCGTACACCGTCTGTGGCGAAGGCCAATATTGTCGTTGCCTGTGCGACGGGAGTACCGCAAGCGTTTTATCGCCGTTTTGCAGAATATGCAACTCATGCCGGTTTTCAGGTGCTGACCTTCGATTATCGAGGGGTGGCCGCTTCCGCACCGAAACAGCTCAAAGGCTTTAAAATGTCTTATCTGGACTGGGGAGAATATGATCTAAGTGCGGCAATTGAATATTTGGGCCGGACAGGACTGGATATTTATATGATTGGCCATTCCTATGGAGGTCAGGCATTAGGTCTGTGTAAACATCATGACCGCATCGAAGCGATGTACTGTTATGGCACAGGCGCCGGCTGGCATGGTTATATGCCGCTCAAGGAAAAAATCAAGGTTCAGATGATCTGGAATATTGTTTTCCCTCCACTCGTAGCAATCACCGGCTATTTGCCATGGAGCAAATTTAACATGGGTGCAGACTTGCCACGTGATGTCTATCGTCAGTGGCGTAAGTGGTGCAAATATCCGACCTATTTCTTTGCCGATCCGGATTTGAAAGACTTACACATACGTTATGCTGCGGTAAGTACTCCGATTTATGCGGTTGCTGCTCTCGATGATGCCTGGGCCCTGCCTAATTCCAGACATGCTTTTATGCAATATTACCGTCAGGCAAACGTGCATTATATTGATCTTAAAGCTGAAGATTATGGTTTAAAGGACATTGGTCATATGGGCTATTTCCGTCAGGGGGCAGAAAAAATCTGGCAAGATGCCTTAAATACCTTTTCCGAATTACATCGGCTTAAATATGCAGCTTGATGTTTAACGCCTATCGTCTCCTGCAAAACTTACAAGCTTCCTGAGCAGAGAGATCAAGCACAATCTGACTGTAAAAGATCGGTACGAATTTCCTGACGATGCTCTTGGCCAAAACGGTCGACATGCGTATAAAACACGCCATAGCGGCCGACATAATATTCCAGTGACTGATGGTAAAAATTCCAGAAAATCGACCACTCCCCTAAATCCATCTGACGAATTTGTGTACTGCTTTGCATGGGCATTTTTTGCAAGATTTCCTGCTGTAACTGCTCTGCCTGTGCCCTGTCCTGAATAGCTACATGACGCTGAAAAAACAGCTGAGCAACATCATCAAACAGTTCCAGTTCATAAGCATCAACCAGATGCACCTGTTCCTCATGCGTAGTCATGACATGTTCTGAAATACTGGCAATTTGTTCAGGTTTTTCTGCACGCTGCGCAGAGAGATAAGACTGGGTTTTATAAATTTTCCGCCCCACGATCCAGGCGGCATTGAACAGCAAAAAAATACACAGCAAGAGCAACAATTTAAACATAGTAGATCATCTCGTGTGGCTGATTTTATTTTTATTACCGAGCACTTCATATTCATTTGAATAATGGCCTAACACCTAGCATACGTCTATTTTTTAGACAGTGCAAACTCCTGCACTATTTCGATGATGGCATCCTTGACTCGATTTTATGGGGATTTAAAGTAAGCACGGCGATTCTAGCAAAGCTTGCTGTAAATTTGAGCACCCGCTCCTGAGAAGCGTTGATTTTAGAAAATCAGATAAACAAAACCGACAGATCAGCAACATAAGTTATCTTCACCTACTGGTTTTTAAGAAAATCCTCTCAAAAAACTACAAGATTGTTATTTTGTTTCAACCTGCATTTCTCTTCCAATGAAGCCTTCCTGTAAATGTTCGAGAAAATGAATAACATGGTGATTCGTGAAGGGAAGATTCAGGATATACCTCAAATTATTCAGGTGATTCATGACAGTATTCAATCTTGTGTTTTAGATCATCAACGTGAGGACAGTCGCATCCAAAGCTGGCTGGAAAAATTTGATCACGCCAGCCTGATTGTCGATATGCTTTATAACGATTGTTGGGTTTGCCTTGTGCACGACAAAGTAGTCGGGTTTTTATTGGTCAGTGATACTGGAGAAATCCGGATGCATTATGTCGCCCCACATTGCCAGAGGCTTGGATTTGGCACCAAATTATTTAATCAAATGCATGCAGCATTAGTAGAGAAAAAAATCTATCAGATTGCAGTCAAGTCGACTCAAACAGCCCTCAGCTATTATCAGCGATGTGGATTTGATTCCAGCCCTGCACATTCACAAGATGATGGATCATATCTGTATAAATACGTTTTTTAATCCGCGCCCTGCTCAAAGTTTAATTGATCACGCCCGGTGTGTTTGGCCAGATACAGCTGCACATCTGCAGCTTTCATCAAGGCATGAATATCGGCATATTGATGTTGTGGGCTTATCCAAGCCGCGCCCACACTGACCGTGATCCAGGCTTTGCCATCCGGCCGGTTTAGATGTTCAAATTGTTGTTCCCGAACCTGCTGAATGACACGTTCCAGATATTGCAGGGCAACCGGAATCGGTATATCACCAAGCAGAATGGCAAATTCCTCCCCGCCATAACGCGCCAGATAACCCGATTGAGGCAAGCTGGCCTGAATCACCTTAACCAGGTTTTGTAGAATCTCATCACCCTTTAAATGGCCATAATGATCATTATAATTTTTAAAATAATCAACATCCAGCATGGCAAAAAGCAGTGTGGCATGTGAATGTTGCTGGCTTTGCAAAAACTTCTGCTGGATTTCACTATTTAAAGCACGCCGGTTAAAAGCACCGGTCAGCGCATCAATCTTCATCTGATGTTCCAGTTTGGCATTCAGTTGATGCAGTTGCTGGGTACGTTCTTTGACTTTTTGATCAAGCGAACTGTTGAGCTCGATGAGGTTAAAATTTAGCTGTTCTGTCTGATAAGTTTGATGCGCATAGTGTCTAGACTGCTGAAACATAATCAACAAGGCATATAAACTGGTGGAAATGAAAGACAAATGTGTGGTTTGAATGACATTAATCAGCAAGAGATAGTCATTTAAAAATGTCAGACACAAGAAAATAATGGCAAACAGATTCAGGCGTGAATACGGTTGCTTATCACGTAGGGTCTGATAAAACCCGTACATAAAATTCCCAATAATCACCAGACCATAAATCGCACTATAGAGCGCAAGACGTTCAAATAACTCGGGGGTAGAAAATAGCGTCACACTGATATTCAAAATCAATAAGACGATCGCAATATAATAAATCAGCGGTTTTAAATAGCGCTGATTAAACAGATGCATATAACTGAGGAAAAACAATACCGCCAGAAACGTAAACAGATACTCTAAACGTGTTCCCCATAACCAGTCGATATTGGTAAATACCGAATAAGCATAGGGCGCTGAAAACATATTATGCAGGGCCAGAAAGATAATAAAACAGCCAAACACAAAAATGCTTTTGCTATTACGCTCTTTCGATCCTCGAAATATTGAAAACAGGATATTGAAAACACCCACCCCGAGTACTGCGCCACAGGCCATGGCAATACTCATCATCAACTGCTGGAATTGACGATTGACTGTACCTGCGACCCCAATCTGCATTGGGCGTTCCAGCCCTCCATGCAAATGAGTGTAATTCGAGGCCTGAATGCTTAAGGTAATGTATTCACTGTCTGCAACGAAATAGCCAATCCGGGGGGCTTTTTCAGTGATCTGCTGTTCAGGTGTTTTACTGATTTGCCCAAGCCGGACAATAAACTCGCCATTTACATAGACCCGATAAGCGCCATATTGAGCAGGAATCCGAATGGCAATCCGGCGTCCGATAAATTCTTTAGGAATTTTATAATGGCTAATAAATGTGCCATAACCAATATTTGAGTTGGTCAGTATTTTAAAAGAAGCCGGCAATTCCACTGTTTTTGATAACAGTACGGAACTTGGCTGGACAATAAACTGGCTCGGATAAAATAACCATTTCCCCTGCAAAGGGCTGCTGCTGTGTTCGCTAAAATGAATTTCAGAGATATGATCACGGAACTGCTGCTGCACCCCGGGGGATGTGGCAGCGATCTGGGCAGATACTGAAGTGCTCATCAAGATGCCCCAACTTATGGCCCAAACCCACATTACAAAATAGACATTCCTTATCACGTTTTGCAAAGACAGTAGTTTCCTGAAAAAGAGCTTTATTCTTCTTATAATCTACTTGGAATATCAGGGAGTTCAAATATTTTTTTGTAGTTTATCGGAAGAAGCCCCCAATACTGAGACTTCTCCCGATCAGCATTCACTCATGATACTGAATGAATCTTATTTCAATGAATTAATCACGTGTTTTTACATCAAACAGTTCAATTTCAAAAATCAGGTCTGAATTGGCTGGAATCACTTTGCCCATTTTACGTTCGCCATAGGCCAAATGTGCCGGCACCAGCAGTTTACGTTTACCGCCCACTTTCATGCCCAAAATGCCCTGATCCCAACCTTTGATCACACGGCCTGTTCCGATCACGGTTTCAAAATAATTACCGCGATCAATCGATGAATCAAACTTGGTTCCATCTTCTAGCCAGCCGGTATAGTGTGTGGTAATCAGCGCGCCTTTTACCGCCTCTTTCCCTTCGCCTACTTTTAAATCAATAATTTCAAGTTCGTTAATCATGCTTATTTACCTGAGATTGGCATAAATTCAAAACCCAGTATAAACCGGATTGATTGATTTTTTTAGGCTTTAGTCCTTGATGGATTAAAAGCTGAGTTCCTGAATATTCTGATCATTGAGTAAATGCAGGGTGAGTTTTTGATGGTTTTTGGCCGATCCCATCAGCACCCATCTTCCGCTAATCTGCTGCTCAACCTTGCGCTGTGAAGAATGCATGACTTTTAGCTTATATTGTTTGAAAAGCGATTCATAATGGTTGAGCTCATGTTTCTCAAAAGGACAGACAATTTCGTAATTACGTTCCTGATTCAGCGACTCGATCCCGCGCTGTACATACATCAGTAGAACCAGCACCACCATGACCATTAAAGTGGCCCAGATACTCAGGATTTCATAACCCGCACCGGCTGCCATGCCCAGTGCTGCAGTCATCCAGATGGTGGTGGCCGTGGTAATTCCTGAAATACGGTTCTCATCTTTGAGAATGACCCCTGCCCCTAAAAAGCCTAGCCCCGTCAGGACATTGGCCGCCAGCCGGTCAGGATTTTCCACACCTATTTTCAGGGAAATGATAGTAAACAGACAGGAGCTGAGACTGACCATGATCATGGTACGCAGTCCGGCAGATTTACTATGATATTCACGTTCTGCACCAATAATGGCTCCGATCGCGACGGCCAGCAGTAAATCATAAAGTTCATGGTACATGACATAACCCTGAGTATTTTTATCCCTCAGGTATACGCAATTTAAGCGACAGGATACAAGTCCAGACGTGCATCCTTATGCGTCCTTATTGTAACTGTTCCCACTCGACCAGCACCTGCCCCTGATCGCCAATCAGAGTCCATTCACCATCCATCACATTGAGCTGTAACTGCATGGTGCGTGCACATAATTGTGGCAATGCATCGGTGGTTGTAGTCGATAATTTCCACACCTCCACATTCTTTAACGTCTTTAATTTGCTGCTGCGCTTATACCATTCATCTACCGCAGAACCATAGGTCACCACAGCCACTTGCTTACAGCGCGCACTGGCTTTTTTGACTTTATCTTCATCCGGGCTACCGACTTCAATCCATTTCACCAATTGACCAGTGAGGTCTTTTTCCCACAAGGCCGGCTCATCGGTTTCAAACAGATCCTTGGTAAATTCCAGCGCTTCATCGGCATAACGCGCATACGCCAGAATACGCACCATCAGGCGTTCAATGGTTTCTGAAGGATGCAGCGCCATCGTCAACTGATAATCTGCATAACGGTGCGTATCCATATCTGCAATATTCAAATCAACCTTATAAATCGTCGCTTTTAACGCCATAACACAATCCTCAAATTTGGCGCCTAGCATATAAGATTTAGCAGTATTTTGCTGAACAGATTTAGGTCAATAACTCATTCAGCGCCTTAGCAACAGTACTATTATTTTTCCGGATCAATACGGCATTGCATCAACGCGCTTTCAAACTCCAGCCAATCCCGTGACTGTTGATAAATCACTTCGATCCGGTTATCAATACCTGCCTCAACCGACTGATAATTAAACTGCTCCGGATTGAAATTAAAGCTTTTCCAGTCCTGATCGGTATTAAAAATTCCTTTGATTCTGAGCCAGTCTTTTTGTTCACACAGCAAGTCGAGCAAATCATAAAAATGAAATTGCCAGCGTTTTGGCAACTTCCAGCCCGCAACCTGATAGCCCTGCGCGCTTTCCACATAATGATAAGGCAGCTGCTGAATCAGCACGGGTGCCTCTGGGGAAGGATTGATCTGTTGCTGTTTTAATAAAGGCTGGAGCTGACGTACAGAACCTTGATAATCCTGTTTAATCTGCTCAATACTCAGCTGTCCCTGCTCTGTGCACAACCACTGCTGGGCATAGACTTGATATTCCGCCTGAAGCTGCGTAAGCGCAGCATGATCTTCGGCTGTCATTAAATCTGTATGTGAAATCACCACAATCTGCGCGGCCTTAAGCTGATCTGCATACAGATTTTGCTGTGACCAATCCTGATCATGCAAACGTGAACCATCGACCACCGTGACCAAAGCCTGCATGTTTAAATGACTGTGCCAATGCGGTTCCGTCAACTGTTCTAACAATTGTGCAGGATGTCCCAGCCCGGTCGGCTCGATAAACAGCCGATCCGGTTTCACTTCGGACAGTAAACGTGACAAGGCAATCTGCATCGGCAACTGACTACTACAACATAGGCAGCCACCCAGTAATTCCTTTACCGCATAGCCTGAATCTTGTGGCAATAACTGCTGGTCGACCCCGATCTGACCGAACTCATTCATCAGTACGGCCCAGATTTCCTGTTCAGGTTTCTGCTGTAATAAATGCTTAAGCAGTGTGGTTTTACCCGCCCCCAAAAATCCAGAAATGATATGGACAGGAATCGGCTGTGCTGCGGACAGAATTTTCAAAATCGGTTCTCAAGAGATTAAATAGACAAGATCATGCCCTGTATTATAGGGCACAGCATGGTTTTAGAGACATTTTCTTGCTCAATGGCGACTTGAAACTATCAGTTTATAAGTTAATAGAATTATCTCAAATAGAGAATCTTGATGTTTATTCATATTTAAAATTCAGCTTTTTTGAAACATTCATATACATTTTCATTAAATAGAACACTGCATAATTAACAGTAATTAAACAACTTTCTGCATTGTGTATATGCTGAGTTATTCACTCCGTGTCGCTTTTGTTAATTGATTTGCTCATCAAAATTTCAGTGCTTAGGATGAACTCCTGTCGAATTGATGTGATGGTCAGCTCGGCAAATTACATGACATAAATAAAGGATGCCAAAAATGAAATATGCACAAATCTTACTTGCAACAACGCTTACTGCTGCTGCAGCCACCAGCTTTGCCGCGACTGAAACAACAAACGCAAATACAAACACTGAAGAAAAAGTGATTGTCAGTACCCAGGAATTGCCTGAGTCAAATGCTCCGGTTGCTGGCGCAAATGCAGAACAACCAGCTGCATCTGAAGCTGCTGCAGAAAGCGCAACACCTGCACAACCTGCAGCACGTTAAGTGATTTAACGACGGGTTAAATGATCAAAGAAAATATCAGGGCAGTATTTCTCCAGTAGGCTTAGCCTGTACTGCCTCATATTGATCGATGCTGAATCATGCTTTGCGCGGGTTCAGCATTTTTGTTGACTAGATTTAAATGCCCATCATAGTTAAAACTGATCACAGGATTGAGAATGACTATTGAATTATTTTAAATTTATCATTTAAATTCAGTTATTTGCATAAGAAAAAGCCACTTAAGATTAATATTATTGATATAGCTCAACTACTATCGCCTAACTTGTTTACAACTCAGAACTGTCCCTTAATAGATTGAAATGCAAGTCGATTGAATGGACATTCACTATGAGCAATACCAATTACAGCACTGATGTAGCAATCCTCGGCGCTGGGCCTGTAGGCTTAACCATTGCCAACTATCTGAGCAAGCAAGGCGTGAGCGTCACGATGGTCGAGCAACTCGATAGTTTGATTGATTATCCACGTGCCATTGGGATCGATGATGAATCTTTGCGTACCATTCAATCCTTAGGTTTGGTCGATCAAGTCTTGCCCCATACCACGCCCAATCATGCCATGCGCTTTTTAACACCTAAGGGTCGCTGTTTTGCAGATATTCAACCTTTAACCCGTGAATTTGGATTTTCACGCCGTAATGCCTTTATTCAGCCACAAGTCGATCAGATTCTGCTTCAGAGCTTAAAACAATATGAAAATACGCAGGTACTGTTCTCACGTCAATTGACCCAGTTTAGTCAGGATGCCGAGGGTGTAACACTTAACCTGCAAAACGAACAAGGGAATACAGAAACAGTCCGTGCCCAGTACCTGATTGCCTGTGATGGCGGTAACTCTTATGTACGCCGTAATCTGGGCATTGCTTTTGAGGGTGAAACTGCACCAAATCAGTGGATCGTAATCGATCTTGAAAATGATCCGCTTGCGACACCGCATATTTACCTGTGTTGTGATCCGGTACGTCCTTATGTATCCGCCGCATTGCCCCATGGAATTCGCCGTTTTGAATTTATGGTCATGCCGGGTGAAACTCAGGAAGAACTCAGCAAACCGGAAAATATTGCCAAATTACTGGCCAAAGTGCTTCCAAGTACCGACGGCATCGAAGTGATCCGTCAACGTGTTTATACACATAATGCCCGTATTGCGGACAAATTCCGGGTAGACCGCATTTTACTGGCAGGTGATGCTGCGCACATTATGCCCGTCTGGCAAGGTCAGGGTTATAACAGCGGGATGCGGGATGCCTTTAACCTGGCCTGGAAAGTCGCACTGGTGGTTCAAGGCAAAACCGGCCCAGAACTTTTAGATTCGTATCAGATTGAACGTAAAGACCATGCCAAAGCCATGATTGATCTTTCCGTGATGGCCGGTCATGTATTGGCACCACCAAAAAAGTGGCAAGGTTTTGTCCGTGACGGTATCGCCTATGCCCTGAACTATATCAAGCCGATCAAACAGTACCTGCTGGAAATGCGCTTTAAACCGATGCCGAAATATCATGATGGTGTGCTTTTGAGCAACGGCGCCAAAAATTCTCCAATTGGCAAGATGTTCATTCAGCCTCAAGTTCAGCTTGTATCAGGTGAAACAGTGTTACTGGATGAAGTCATCGGCAATGATTTTGCCATTATTGCCTGGGGTGTCGATCCAAAATGGGGCCTGAGTCCAGAGACACTGCAACAGTGGAAAACCCTCGGGGTAAAATTCATTCAGGTGATTCCGGCAGTGCAGTTACAAAATACCCAGCGCCAACCGTTTGAAGATGTCATCACCATTGGTGATAACGGCACAGAAATTCGCTCCTGGTTTGGCAATACTTCCGATTCAGTGGTGATCTTGCGTCCTGACCGTTTTGTGGCCGCACTGGCCATTCCACAATCACTGGAAAACACCAGCCAGCAACTGTTTAAAAAGCTGTACCTGAAATAATTTTAAGGTCATTTTTTACCACGCTTCGGCGTGGTTTTTTATTGTTTTTAGATATCTCGGACAATATATAGACCGAGGAGTTAGACTCGGTACTCTTGAAACCACTGGATATCTTTTAGGGAGTCGTGCTGTGCCATTTGTTGTAAAAAAGGTCTGAACTCGTCAAATGGCGGTAAAATTTTCGCAGAGATCGCAAAGACCAAACAATAGGCCACATATAAGTCTGCTGCGGAAAATTCTTCACCCAGCAAATAGGGATTGGCCTGGCTTATGCCCTGTTTCAGAAAATCAAATACGGCTGTTTCATTCCCGAAACTTAAACTTCTGCGGTTTTTTTCAATATTTTCTGGCGAAACCTGCAAATTTTTTAGATCGATATATTCGGTGAAGGGCCCATGACAGAACAATATCCATTTTAAATATGCCCCACGCTTGGGTTCATCCAAAGCAGGTGCCAAGCCTTTATCAGAATACTTATCTGCCAGATAGATAAAAATGGCGGCCATTTCTGAAATGACAATCTCCTGATCGACCAGACAGGGAACTTTTCCTATCGGATTAATCTGTAAATATTCAGCTTGATGCATATATTCATAGGACACTTCCACCTGCTCAATCTGGTCTTCAATCTGCAATTCTTTCAATAAGGGCAACAGGGTCAGGCCCCGTGATTGCGGATTGTTATAGAGCTTCATCATATTGCTTTAACCATTTTTTATTTTTAGAGCTTCAGTATAAAACGGTTTTCTGTGTCAATTTACACAGATGTGCTACAGATCATTTCTGTCGCACAGCTTTTAAAATATAGGCAGACCAAAGATGTAAATCTTAAAAAAGATCGACACAAAACTTTTCTTTTAAGACTTTTAAAATCAGATCAATCACCACATGTTTTTGGTCTTTACGATAATTGGCATATAGCCCAATCATGGGCAAAGGTTCAAGGGTCTTTTTGACCACGATATTATCGCCGAGTAATGGAATCACATAGGCCGGCACCAGACTCCAGCCCACGCCCATCCCGACCAGATTGACATTGAGCAGGATATTGGTCGAATGCTGCACCACATTGACCTTCAATTTGGACTGTTTAAAAAAGTCTTGAATAATTCGATGCAATTGTGGTGAAGCCTGTTCATCACTAATGACAAAATCCTGATTTTCAAAGCTCTTAATACTGACATGTGGCAGGGTCGCAACCGGAGAATCTTTAGGCACAATCAGGGTTAAAGGTTCATCAAAAATCCGGATCGAATCAAACTCGCTCGACTGTCCCGGATAGCGGGTAAAAGCAATATCGATCTGGCCTTTTCTTAAAGCACTAAACTGCTCAGCGTCGGTCAAACTATGAAATAGTGCTTTCAGTTCAGGAAAATGTGCGCGGATATTGGGCATGATATAGGGAAAGACTTTCATTTCCGCAACCGGTACAAATCCGATATTCAGCTGATCCTGATGTGCATTGGCAATCTGTCTGGCAGCGTGGATCGCACGTTCTGCATGTTCCAGACTGAGCAAAGCTTCTTTTAAAAAAACCTGTCCGGCCTCGGTCAGGTTGACCTTACGGTTATTTCGCTCCAGTAACTGTACGCCTACCTCACGCTCCAGATCCTTGATTTGCTGACTTAAGGAAGGCTGTACAGTATTCAATTTTTCCGCAGCCCGGGTAAAATTCAGTTCCTCGGCCACAGTGACAAAATAACGTAAATGTCTTAATTCCATTTTATGCTTCCTGATTTTCCGGTACGTGTATTGGTCTTTTGGCCACATACTGACGATAAACCAAGATCGTCACAATGACGAGTGCAGCACTCGACACATACATCGCTTCAAAGCCCCAATAGGCAATCAATAGGCCCATCACCACGGAACCTACCGCCAAACCCAGATCAAACAGGGTAAAGAAGGTTGAAATCGCATGTCCCATACGCTGCTTATCGACAGATTGAATTGCGAGTGTCTGCAGACATGGAAATAATGAACCATAACCGATCCCTACAAAGACCGCTGATAACCAGAGCGTCCATTGATTGGATATCAGACTCACCATGACTAGGCCAATCGCAAAGAAAATAAAGGAAGGATAAATGACAGCACTTGGCCCCTTACGATCATAGATTTTCCCGACCCACGGCCGTACCAACAGCATCGAAGCCGCAAATACAATAAAAAATACGCTGGTATAAGCCAAAAGCTGCTTGCTTTCACTAAATGCCGTGATAAAACTCATGATGCCCGAATAAGCAAATGCCGTCAGCAATGCCACACAGCTTACCGCCAGGACTTTCACTTCCAATATATCTTGTAGACTTAATTTGGTTTTTTCTGTGCCAATCCGCCTTGATTTTGGCAGTTCGGTAATTTTCAGCATCCAGCAGAAAATCAGTCCTAGAGAAATAATAATAGCCAGAATCCCAAATAAGCTTTTAAAGCTAGTGAATTGAATGACGGTCAAGGCCAGCAATGGGCCAAATACCACCCCCAGATTGGTCGACATGACAAAATAGCCCATGCCCTCGCCTTTACGCTGTTCTGGAATAAATTCATTGGCCACCGGAACCGCCACCGTGGTCAAAATACTGAACCAAATGCCATGTAGAAATCGCACCAGCAACAGCGACCACAAGCTATCAATGAGCAAATAGCCAAAGGCAAACAGCGCAAAAATCACGCCTGCACCGCGCATCGAGATTTTCTTGCCCAGTTTTTCGATGATCATGCCGGAAAAAGGCCGAACTGCAATTGATGATGCCAGAAACAAGGTCAGTGCCAAACCTGCTTCTTTGACTGAGCCATCCAAATCTTTCATGATGTAAATCGGCAAGATGGTCAGTAAGGCAAAATAATAAACAAACAGAAAAAAGTTATTGCATAAGCACAAGATAAATGAGCGATTCCATAAACGCTCGGGGCTGAGAGACATAAAAACCAACTTTAAGAAAAATAGACCAGGCTCAGGCTTGAATCACAGCAGGATGCAGCACTAACTCAACCAGCGCCCGGATGTAATTTTCATCCGGCATACGATTGAAAAAAATAATCTGGTAATGGATCGGGCCGTACAAACTGTCCAGCATTAAATCAAAAGGATAATCCGCGCGAATCTCGCCACGTTCAATCGCTTGCTGAATCAGTTGATGAGTCTGCTGTCGACGCGGCAATAAATATTGCTGAAAGAATTCACCGGCCAGTTCACGATGATTGGCGATTACCACCAGTAAAGCCCGACCAATCGGATGGTTGAGCGCCTGAGACAACAAGCTTAGCTGTCGAATCAGATTACTTTTCAGGTCATTTGCAGGATCAGGCTCAAAGACTGAGACCGTATGCTGTTTGAAGGTATCTAGCACCAGCTCCGATTTATGCTTCCACCAGCGATAAATCGTAGATTTTCCCACCCCAGCTCGTGCTGCAACAGCCTCAATAGTCAGTTGATGATACTCTCCCTCTGCCAATGCATCGGCAACCGCCTGCAAGATACATTGCTGTCGTCGTGAGCTTTTTTCGTCATGATTCATAAAGTCTACTTATCTTCAAACACAATCGATACGATACGTATCGTTTTATATTAGAGCAAAAAACGATAAAGCTCCAGACATAAACTGAAATTAAGGCAAAAAAGACTCTCTTATAAAGTAATGCTGATCAGTTAAAGAATTTAAAAATAGACGCTTTAACTGCTTAGTCGTTCATGATGGAGTCTTAAGGTTTTAAATCAAATATTTTAATATCATTTGTTACTTTGATTTCATTCAAATGAGCAGCGGAACTTCGCAAGGAAGGCATCTTGCAGTCATATTCCTCACCGCAAAACTCGTCAGCCACCCTCGACTCGTAAATTTGTCATGGAGACCATCATTTTTTTAATCTTGCGGTGCAATACACCCCATGCCTCAAACAGTTGCGGATGACTTTTCCACCTATCACATATAATCCTCAATTTAAAAAAGAAAATGCCAGTCAATTGGTTAACTGACTGGCATTAGTCTTATGAAGATGTTTTTAAATCACCGCTTAACTCTGTGCAGTCTTTTTATAAATACTGCATGAAGGATGATGATTCTCTTGCAAACGCGCGACTTTACGCTGTTCGGCTGCTTCAAAACGGCAACGTTTCCAGTCATTGTCCAGGTTCAAAGCCGGAATCTGTTTCGGTTTGCCATTTTCATCTACGGCCACCATAGTGAAATAACAGCTATTGGTATGGCGTACCGTTCTTTTTTGAATATTCTGCGCTTCTACACGAATCCCGATTTCCATCGAGGTGCGACCAACATGGTTGACACTGGCCAAGAAAGTTACCAGCTCACCCACATGAATTGGTTCCTTAAAGTTCACCTTGTCTACCGATAAGGTCACGACATAACTGCCCGAATAGCGACTCGCACATGCATACGCCACCTGATCCAGTAATTTCAGAATGGTTCCACCATGAACATTTCCTGAAAAATTTGCCATATCTGGCGTCATGAGAACTGACATCGTTAACTCTGACTGGTCATCTGACACTGCTGCAATTTGATCTAAAGGGGCCATCGTTTTCTTTGAACTCTTTGAATGACAAGGTTATCGCTTATTATTATAGCGTTTTTAACATGAATAAAATGTTCAATTCGGCAAATGAAGCATCATAATTATTGATATAGAAACTGCACTCATACAGAAAAAAATATATTTAACAAATCTCAAGGCTCAGCAATAAGCTAAGTTCCAAACAAATAAACACTTATTGATCTAAAGCGTCTGCTTACCCAGCTCAAGTTTTTTTCGGGCCGCTCTCATTTTGCAAAAAATAATTCAAGATGCTGGATAAATCATTACTGATTTAGCGCATGAGTGGTTTTAACATTTCCTGGGCGACATTTTCATAGCTGAGAATTTGCTGACCATCCAGTGTGGTAGTGACCGTGAAAGAACCATCAGGATGTGCAGCTGTCACTGTAAAAATATAGTGTTCAAATTGCGCCAACTTGACCTGATGTCCAATTTTAATCTGATTCATTGTCGTTACATCTATTCAGTAATCTTTCAAAGCACATTCTGTCATGAACAATATTTAAATATTTGATCAACTTAAGTATAGGAATAATAATATTAAAATTTCGACTTAGAAAAGCAACACTTATTCCCAAAAAAACATAATTTATAATTCAACAACTTATAGTCAAAATAAAGTTTATCTCTCCTGAAAATTCTGGCCAATTCATATGCAGAAACAATGATTTAATCTTTTATAACGATCAGCCAGTGTTAAGATCAGAATCTGGAAAGCATAGGGATGCAATAGCTTTGCCTACCTGATTCGATCTCATAAAAAATGAACAAAAAAATTTAACCGCAATATGCTTTAGGGCTGCTGCTGTTCCTGAGCCACAAAGAGCGGAATATGATGGCCGCGAGCATAATTATATTTTTGATAAGCGAGAGAAATATCCATCAGTTTTAACTGTGCAGCATCAATGCCGGCCTGCATGGTTAATTCTCTGCCACGTACATCAAAGATATGTCCTTTTTCCCGTAAATCGGGCTGGATCACCACATCGGCATGCTTTAATTCTTCTTGTGCCAAGTGTTGCTGCATAATATTAATATTCTGGTTAAACAGTCCCCAGACATTACTGGTTTCCGTATGAATAGGCTGTGCCAGAATATCAACCGCAATCACAATATCTGCTCCCAGCTCACGTGCCACATTCACCGGTACCGGGCTGACCAGCCCGCCATCGACATATTCTTTTTCTTCAATTATTGTTGGAATAAACATACTCGGAATCGACACTGAAGCACGTACTGCCTGTCCAGTATTGCCATAATTAAAAACGACTTTCTTGCCTTCTTTTAGTGCTGTGGCCACCACAAACATCGGGATTTTCATGGCTTCTAGTGGAGTTTGATCGACTTGTAAATTGACATAGTCTTCTACTTTTTTGCCATCAAAAAAACCTTTTCGATCCAGTTTGATATCGCGTACATCGGTTGCTCGCATGCTCAAGGCAATATTGCGCAGCTCAATCGCCGGTTTACCACTGGCATAAATAGATCCGACGATGCTGCCCGCACTGGTTCCAACAATAAAATCCGGACGAATACCGGCCTGTTCCAGTACTTCGAGCGCACCGATATGTGCATAGCCACGCGCACCACCACTGCCTAAAACGAGAGCAATGACCGGACGCTGTTCAGTTTGCTTGATCTTTTCAAAATCAATTTGATTCGGACGTGCCTGAGCTTCTCCACGTTGCGCAGCAGGTTGTAGATGATTGGTAGCTGACTGGACTGTCATCGGTGTGGTTTGACAACCACTCAGGCCGAATGCACCCAGTGCCACAATACTCAACACATATTTCTGCATGTAGAGAATGTCCTCATTAACTAAAGCAGCATAGTGTATAAACACCTGCTTAAATAATCTGTAGAATTTCGTAAAATTGTCATACAGTTCGGGTAGTTTGTCTTCATTTTCCCCTTCATGCTATGTCAGTCATTTCACTGTACCGGATTTTTCTGATTTTCCTGCAACTGGGCTGTATTTCATTTGGCGGGCCAGCCGCACATCTGGTATTTTTTCACCGCAAATTTGTGATGCAACTACAATGGCTCAATGATACCCAATACAGTCAACTGGTGGCTTTGGCGCAGCTTTTACCGGGTCCGAGCAGTAGTCAGGTGGGTTTGTCTATCGGATATCTGCAACGTGGTTATCTAGGGGCATTGATGGCATGGCTGGGATTCACCCTGCCCTCGGTCATACTCATGACTGGTGTCGCGCTACTGGGTCAACACTATGTTCATATTCTAAACTCAAATAGCTTTCATACCATTCAGCTCATTGTATTTTCTGTTATTGCCTGGGCATTCTGGCAGATGCTGCGAGGCTGCTGTAAAACGGCCTGGCAATATGCAGTCCTGCTGCTGTCTGTCATATTATTGACGGTAATTTCGGTGAGTTATAACCAGATTCTCGTCATCATCCTCGGCGCAATTTGTGGAATGTTGATGGGATATTCTTCCAGATTAGATCCGAAAAAGCTCAAAGACAGTGACAGTAATGAAATCAGCTCGCCTTATCTGCAATCTGCTGCTGCACCCTACTGGCTGCTGGCATTTATCTTGCCATTTTTGTTGCTGCCCCTAGCGGATAAACTATCGAATGGGTCGGGCCTGCAATTCCTGAGTGATTTTTATCAGACCGGTTCGCTGGTTTTTGGTGGTGGTCATGTGATTCTGCCCTTACTCCATCAGGATTTTGTCGCGACTGGCATAGTGAATGCGCAATCTTTTGATCTTGGCTATGCATTTGCCCAGCTCATGCCCGGGCCACTATTCAGTTTTGCTAGTTATATTGGCGCTGTGCTGCCGTGGACGCCCTATCTCTGGCTGAATGTACTTTTAGCGACCTGTGCAATCTTTTTACCCTCATTTTTTCTGATCTTTGCCACCTTGCCCTACTGGTCATGGCTGCTGCAGCAACGGCTGATTCATCAGGCCGTGATGGGAATTAATGCAGCGGTAGTGGGTTTGTTACTGGCTTTGCTCCTGAATCTGTCACAACGTTATTTTAACAGTATCTCCGACCTGCTGTTCGTTGTGGTAATGATTGCTTTACTCCGTTCAAAATTACCAGTCTGGTGCAGCCTGATTCTGGGTTTTATCCTTTATCAAAGTTATTTGAATTTCTTTTAAAATACTCCAGCCATAAAAAAGCCCTGAACGATCAGGGCTTTTTGCTTTGCAGGGTTACCAGATATCAGATTTGACCTTGTCTTTAAACTTAGGATGATTATCCAGTTTAAACTCAGGTTCTTTCACGCCACGCTTCAACTGACCGGTATAGTCTTTGAGTAGCATCAGCAGGAATGGCATCAGCAACAGAATCGCAATCAAGTTAATACTTGCCATGATGCCCATAAACAGGTCTGCCATATTCCAGATCAATGGCACACTGGCGACAGAACCGAAATAGACCATGATCAACACAAAAATCCGGAAGATCAGCATGACCCGGCGATTGTTATTAATGAACTGAACGTTTCCTTCGGCATAGGCATAGTTACCAATAATCGAAGAATAGGCAAATAGGAACAGGATCAAGGCCAAGAAATCATCACCCCAGGCACCAATCTGGCTTTCCAGCGCCATCTGAGTCAGGGTCACGCCTTCAAAACCGGCATTTTCATACAGGCCCGAGACCAGAATAATAATCGCAGTACATGAACACACCACAAAAGTGTCTACAAATACCCCGAGCATTTGTACCAGACCCTGATTGACCGGATGCTTCACATCAGAGGCTGCGGCAGCGTTCGGTGCTGAACCCATCCCGGCTTCGTTAGAGAACAGACCGCGTTTGATCCCCATCATCATGGCCATAGAGATCATGGCACCAAAGAAACCACCCGCGGCAGCTTCAAACTCAAAGGCTTTACTGAAAATCAGCTGAAAAATGGAGGGCAAGACATCGTAGTTGATCACGGCAATATACAAGGCCACCGCCAGATAAAGCACGGCCATAAAAGGCACAAAGCTTTCAGCGACTTTCGCAATCCGTTTAATCCCGCCAAAAATAATCATAGCCGTGATTAGAACCAGGAACAGACCGACCCATGATATTTCCAGATTCAATCCACCTAAGGGCAGCAGCAGGTTCGCCTGATCCCAGCCCCAGGCATGCGAGGTTGCGCCGCTAATTGCATTGGCCTGAACCGCATTAAACACAAAGCCATAGGTCGTGATCAATGCAATTGCAAAGACAATCCCGAGCCATTTCTGTTTTAGCCCCTGAGTAATGTAATACGCGGGGCCACCACGGAATTGCTGGTTTTTATGATCGCGCACCTTAAACAATTGCGCCAATGAGGATTCCACCAAAGCAGAGCTCATACCTAGAAATGCAGTAACCCACATCCAGAACACCGCGCCCGGCCCGCCAATCGCAATGGCAATTGCCACACCCGCAACATTACCCACCCCGACCCGGCTTGCAAGACCAGTGACAAAGGCCTGAAACGGGGTAATCCCGTGTGTATCCTGAACCTTGCCACGGCTATTTTTCATGACTTTCATGCTGTGCCAGAACAAACGAATTTGTACTGCACCGGTCATGATCGTATAGAAAATACCGACTGCGACCAGAAACACCACTAGAAAGTCCCATAAAGGGCCATTCAGGGCATTAATCCAGCCAAGCAAGGTTTCATTTAACTGATCATTCATGTCACATCCTTATGAGCCTATGACTCATCGTATCAGGCATAAAAATTATGCAAAAAACTTCAAAATCATCTGAATAACAGTAGCATTGATTAAGTCAACGAAGAACGCCCCACATAATGGAACGATCAGGAAGGCCTTATGCGACGCACCATACATATTGGTAATCGCCTGCATATTGGCAACCGCTGTTGGCGTTGCGCCCATACCGAAACCACAATGACCTGCTGCAAGTACCGCAGCATCATAGTTCTTGCCCATCAGGCGGAAAGTTACAAAACCGGCATACAAAGCCATGGTGATGGTCTGTGCACCCAGAATTACCATCAGTGGTCCTGCAAGGTCAGCCAATTGCCATAATTTCAATGATAACAATGCCATCGCCAAGTACAGCGACAATGAAGCATTACCGAACACATCAATGGCACGATCGAAAATCTGAACTTTGAAAATACCTTCCAGTACATTACGCAGGATGACACCACCCGCCAATGCCCACACGAATGTTGGCAGTTCAAATGCAGTACCTTTACTGAAACCCGTCATAAACTCTGCAAAAGCCAAACAGCCTGCAAATAGACCCAAAGTCGTGATTGCATTATCTGCGGTAATTAAACGCACCTGATGCGGATATTCAAATGGAATATATTCGGTCGAGTTGATATCCATTGGCGTGCTATCACGCTTTTCGATTTGTTGATCCGTACGTGCAATTGCGAGATTATGACGGTTAATCAGCAATTTTGCTAAAGGACCACCAATAATCCCACCGATAATCAGACCAAAAGTCGCACTGGCCATACCCAGTGCCAAAGCACCCTGAATGCCATGTTCAACCTCAAAAATCTCGCCCCATGCACCTGCAGTACCATGACCACCGGTTAAGGTAATTGAACCTGCAATCAGGCCAATCAATGGGTCAATACCGAGCAAGGTGGCCAGACTCATGCCGACTGCATTTTGCAAAATAATGAAAGCCGAAACAGCAAACAGGAAAATAACCAGACCGATCCCGCCTTCACGCAACTTGGAAAAGTTGGCACTCAGACCAATCGAAGCAAAGAAAATCAGCATAAAGCTGGTTTGTAATTCTGCACTGGTGGTGATGCTATATCCCCACAATGAATGCACCAGCAATGAGATGATCGCCGCAACCAAACCGCCCGCGACCGGCTCAGGAATATTGTAGCGCTTTAAAAAATCGATTTTATTAACCAGGAATCGGCCGAGTAACAAAACAATAACTGCGGCAATCAAGGTATAAAATGCGTTAAAAGTAAAATCCATAATTTTTTGCCCAAGATAATGTTGATTTTTTATCATTCTAAAAGTGATGCAGAGATACCGAGCTTTAGATCTCTCATCGATTTCGACCTAAAATATTCTGACCTCATCTAATGCTTTTAAAATAACAAAATGATCCACCATCTCTTTCAAACTTATGAATATCATCATCACGATCATATTCAACAAATGAGAGATTTATAAAAGCCAAAATACAGCTTTGATTTAAGCTCTATTGCTGTCAATGAATGGTATAAGCATACAAATTTAACAGGAGAGTCAGATCTATAAGACTGTGTTCTACTTCTCAAAAAACACCAAGGTTTAGTGAGCGCTTTTAACCTGACTAGCTTAATTCAAGCCACTTGGAATAGCGTTATTTAAAATAAATCTTGTGCATGCCGACCTTGAATTTTCCCAAAGCGCATGGATTAAGATGAAAAGCTGCATATTATGCTGTTTCTTTGTATAAAGTTTTATTGTTTTTTATTAAGAATAGTTAATCAATCTATAAAAAATAATTATTAGTCTAGGGTTTTTAGATGAGCGTCAAACTCTCTAGTTATCGAAAAAAAATATTAATCTCTTACTTAAAACTTTATCAAACCAAGAAATTTCAATGGAATTAACGTGCTTTTCTATCCCAATCCACTTCATCTGTGCAGGCAATTAGTATGTTCAAATGGTTCAAGCATCCGAGTTTTAAGCTAATTTTTAATTTCATCAAAGCTTTTTAACCAATGTCCTGACTATTTGACTGAGGCTATTTAAAACATCAAGCTAGATATCAATCTTTTGTTTCACTGATAAATACTTTTTCCATTCTGGCCCGCGATTTAATTTTTCTGTCCACCCTACTGTTTGTTTAGTTTATAGTCATTCAAAACTTCATATGGATATTCGATTGGACATCAAAATGGATCAAAAACTTGTTCATGCTGTAGATCAAACGATCACCTCTCGCCATTCGGTGCGCGCTTTTTTAAATACGCCGGTCAGTACAGACATCTTGAAACAGATTTTAACTGTGGCCAGCCGCGCACCTTCGGGCACCAATACCCAACCTTGGAAAGTCTATGTTGTGACAGGTAAAAAACGCGATGAACTGGTAGAACGCGTCTGTCAGGCCCAAATGCAAATCTATGCCAATCCCGAGCTGGCGGAACAATACCAAGAAACCTTTGCCTATTATCCTGAACAATGGCTCTCGCCGTTTATTGAACGTCGTCGTGAAAATGGTTGGGGCTTATATGGTTTGCTGAATATTCAAAAAGGCGAAAAAGAAAAAATGGCACGGCAGCAGCTGCGTAATTTTGAATTATTTGATGCACCGGTGGGACTGTTTTTTACCGTACATCGCTCTTTGGCCATTGGTTCGAAAATGGATATTTCGATGATGATCCAGAATGTCATGATTGCAGCAAAAGCCCGCGGTCTGGACACTTGCCCGCAGGCCGCCTGGAATCATTTCCATCCCATCGTACTCGATCTGGTCGGTGCACCTGAACATGAAGAACTGGTCTGTGGCATGGCCTTGGGCTATGCCGATCCAGAGCAGATCATTAACAGCTTTATTACGCCGCGTGTCCCGGTAGAAGAATTCGCTGTATTTATTGATGAGTGATTGAATCAAGGCTGAGTCTATCGACTTGGCCTTATTTTCAGATCTTTAGATTTTATCTGGCCAGAGCCAGATCAGGCATTTATTCATGTTTGAATACTGGCAGCTCAAGTTGACAAATTGCCCAGACGGCAATACAAACAAAAACCAGCATAATCAATGCCATATTTAATAAAGCATTCCAAACCAGAAAATTTAGTAAAAGCCCGCCCAATAAGCCACAGACAAATTGCATACTGCCCATAATCGCGCTAGCAGTTCCTGCACGTGCACCCTGCTTCGCCATAGCCAATGCCATAGCATTCGGGCCAGTAAAACCGATCGACGCCACCACGACAAACATGCCCAGCAAGACCAATGCAATAGAATCTACATCCAGATAGCCAAGCAATACTAAAACGAAAACACCCACTAACTGTAGAACAATGCCGATTTTAAGGCGTTGCAATATCGAGAAACGCCCAGCCAGACGTTTATTCAAGGTCGAAAATAACATGATCCCGACAGCATTGGCACCAAAGGCATAGGCAAACTGCTGCTCAGTCAGTTGATAACGATCCATCAAAATGGCCGAAGATGCACTGATATAACAGAACATCACCGCACTGGAAAAACAGCCGGCATAAAGCGGATGTCGAAAGCTTTGATCCTGAAAAATGCTACGGTACAAACTTAGAACCTGTTGAACGTTCAGCTTGAGACGGCGTTCTGGTTCCAGAGTTTCTTTAAAGAGAAAATGTACACAGGCCAGACTCAGCAGACCGCAGCCCATCAGCACCAAAAAAATCACATTCCATTCATAAAACATCAACACCCAGGCCCCCAGACTCGGCGCGAGAATGGGTGCAATCGCGGTCACAATCATCATGCTGGCAAAAGCCTGAGCTGCTGAATACATATCCAGACGATCACGAATGGCCGCACGGGCCATGACCACCCCGACACAACCACCCAAAGCCTGCAGAATCCGTGCAGCGATCAGACTCCATTCATCCTGCGCAAACACACACAGCAGACTTGCCACAATGTATAAACACAGCCCAAAATACAGCGGTGGTTTACGCCCAATCCGGTCACTGATCGGCCCATAAATCAGTTGCCCCACAGCCAGACCGAAGAAGTAAGCCGGCAAGCTATTCGAGACCATTTGGGTACTGACGCCAAAATCTGCTGCCATCGCCGGCAAGGCAGAAAGATACATATCAATGGATAAAGGCCCGAGCGCACTCAGCGCCGCTAGCAAAACAATCCAGGACATGGCATAAGGTGGTTGTACGATTTTATTCGATGGCATAAGCATGAAGATTTAAAGCGCTAATATGCAGACAAGTTAACACAGTGCATAGTATGATTTAGCTTGAAATGAAATTTTATAAACCTACTATTTTTCATTGGCATATTCAGATTCATCTGTAAGACTGCAGTATAAAGGACGACTTTTGAAATCTTGGCTCACTCGTCTCAAGCAAACCACCTATAATACGACCTTGATGTATAACCTGCGAATGATGACGGCATTTGCAGGTACCGCCTTTGTTCCCTATTTTATGGGGCAACAATTGATGACGATTCCGCTGACTTTAGGTGTGGTCGCAGCCGGTTTAAGCGATATTGATGACCGCTTTTCGGTGCGTATTCTCAATCTGCTGTATACCTACATGGGTTTCTTTATTACTGCGGTTGGCGTTTATCTGCTCTATCCTTATCCGCCGCTGTTCGCCTTGGCCTTGATTGTTTCTTGTATTGGCCTGATTCTGCTTGGCTCCCTTGGCAGGCGCTATGCCACAATTTCTTATGGCTGTCTGGTGGTTTCCGTCTATGCCATGCTGGGTGTCGAACTGTTCGATGAATGGTATAAGCAGGCCGGCTTGCTGGTCATCGGTGCGATGTGGTACGGCATTCTGTCGACACTCAGTTTCCTGGTCTTCCCTGCCCGGTTGGCACAAGACAAGCTTGCCACCTCTTATGCTTCGCTTGGTGACTTTTTATATGCCAAGTCCAATCTGTTTGATGTGGACATGACCCCGACCAGTTATCAGCAGAGCATGATTGATCTTTCTCTTGAAAATGGCAAACTGATTGCCATTTTTAACGAAATGAAAACGGCGCTCTTGACCCGTCTAAAAGGCGACCGTGGGCAAAAAGATACCCGTCGCAGTCTGCAATATTATTTTGTGGCGCAGGATATTCATGAACGTGCCGATTCAGCCCATATTGATTATCAGAAACTGGCCAAGATTTTCCAGCACAGCGACATCCTGTTCCGCTTTCAGCGCATCATGTCGATTCAGGGCAAAGCCTGCAAGGACCTGAGCGAAAGTTTGCTGCTGCGCAAGCCTTATGTACATAACAAACGCTTCAAGCATGCTTTTGACAATCTTCGGCTGTCTCTGGAGAAATTACGTCAGGATCAGCATTATGATCAGGTCTGGATTAATGCCTTATTTTCACTATTTCAGAACCTGAAATCGATTGATGCCCAGTTACGTAACCTGGAAACCGAGCAAAGTATCAAAGCCGAGCGCTTTAAACATATCGAAAACCAGCTCAGAGATGATGACCTGAAAGGCTGGGATGACATCAAGGTTCGAATTAAACAGCATCTCACCCCAGAATCGGTGCTGTTCCGGCATGCCATCCGCCTGTCGATTGTGCTGCTGATCAGCTATATCTTTGTACAGGTCAGCAATATTGAATATGGTTACTGGATTTTATTAACTGCACTGTTTGTCAGCCAGCCAAACTTTAACGCCACCAAACGGCGTTTACGTCTGCGGATTGTCGGTACCTTGGTCGGTATTATTTTCGGTTATGCCATTTTATATTTTGTACCTTCTGTCGAAGGACAATTATTACTGCTGGTGTTCAGCGGGATCTTGTTCTTTGAATTGCGTAGTAAACAGTATGCCCAAGCCACGGCCTTTATCACGATTCTTGCGTTGATCAACTTCAATCTGGATGGTATGGGCTTTGCTGCGGCTATCCCGCGGATGATTGATACCCTGATTGGCTGTGCCATTGCCTGGTTCGGGGTCAGCTTTATTTTCCCGGACTGGAAGTTCCGACGTTTGCCGCGCAGTATCAAACGCAGCTTGCAGGCAGAAGCGGACTATTTAAGTGAAGTGATCGAGCAATATAAATCGGGGCGTAATAATGGCCTGAAATATCGGATTGTGCGCCGTGCTGCCCACAATACCGATGCCGAGGTGGCTTCACTCATTTCGACCCTGGCCACTGAACCGGATATTGATCCGGTACAAAAATCGCTGGCCTTTGAGTTCCTGTGTCTGAACCATACCTTTATCAGTTATATCGCCGCGCTGGGTGCGCACCGAGGAAGAATTGAGGATCAGGACATTCTGAATTTACTGGATAATGCATTAGAGAACATTCGCGGTGCATTATTACGAGACGAAACGCCCGATTTCAGGGCGCAAAATATGATTGTCCATATTCGTCAGCGCCTGTCACATGATCAGGAACAAGATCAGAAATCTCTGATCATTTTGCAGCAGCTGTCTTTAATGTTCAGTATTTTAAACCAGTTGAGCCAATTGAAACAAAGTTTGAGCCATGAGCGTGATGAACAGGCAACAGAACTCGGTTCATTATAATTTGGATAATTTTGGAACAATATACTCACTGAATTGGTACAATTAATGCTAAACTTTTTACAGTTTTAAATCTGCTAGTTTCACTATGACCGCGAAAAATTTATACGCTTATACCCTACAGCCTGTGAACTATGAAATTTCAGAAGCCGAGCAGCGTCATGCTCAGCTGGTGATCTGGCGTAGTACCAATAAAATTGGCATGAAAGCATGGCTGATCATGGGTGCTGTTGTTGCACTTTCTATTCTGGGCCTTCTGCTTCTCAAGAACTATTCAACCGTGTTCTGCTGGGTGGCGATTGCCTGTGTGGTGTTGTATTACCTGATCCGTACCTTTGGTCTGGAATGGTATGTTAAACGCAAGATGAATGAATTTCCGGTACAGGAAATCAAAGGTGTTCGTCTGGGCGTACAACCGCACGGTATCATCATGCGTCAGAAAATGGGCATGCAGGAAGGTGTGGGTGCGATCAGCTGGAAAGACATTTATGAATGGTACAACACACCAGAATTCATGTTGGTCAATTTCAAGGTAAAAGGCCAGCAAGGTGCTTATATCCTGCCTAAACGTCTGGACAGCAAAAACTTTTCTTTTAACACGATTCGTAAGCATCTAGAAGCAGAAGTTGGTGCAGCCAAACAAATCTAAACTTGTACACGTTTCAATAAAAAACCTCCTGCCCCGGCATGGAGGTTTTTTTAATCCTAAAACAATAAATGATAATGAGAATAAATATTATCCTCAACACCTATAATTCAGTATTAAAGTTCAGTTATAATTTGGCCACTTTTATAAAGCTCACCCTTAATCTGACGACCATGTTTAAAAAAACATTTTTCCAAATCCACTGGTTTCTGGGGATTACAGCAGGTTTAATCCTCTCTTTGATGGGCGTCACTGGCGCAATTTATTCCTATGAACAACAAATCTTAAAATGGATAAATAACGACAGTTATACGGTTCAGGTTCAGCAAGGTGACAAACTTACGCCTGCTCAGCTGTATCAGCATTTTCAAAATACCACTCCAGAGATGAAGATTAACAGTATTAGCGTGGCACAAGATCCAAGTGCTTCAAGTACTGTAAATATTGCCAAAGAGGGAGCACGGCGTGGTCATAACATCCTGATCAATCCCTATACTGCCGAAGTTTTGCCTGAAATTAAGGGTCGGGAATTTTTCCAGTTTATTCAGCAACTGCATCGTAATTTAACGGTTGGCCCGGTCGGCAAACAGATTACCGGTGCTTGTACTTTAATGCTGATTTTTTTCGTCTTGTCCGGTCTTTACCTGCGCTGGCCAAAACGTCATTCGATCAAGCAATGGTTCTTTGTAAAACCCAAGCTGAAAGGCCGTAATTTTATCTGGGATCTGCATGCTGTTGTGGGAACCTGGGTGGTGATTTTCTACCTGATTCTGGCTTGTACTGGTCTGTACTGGTCCTATGACTGGTGGCGTAGCGGGATGTTTAAAGTTCTCGGCGTTGAACGTCCACAGCCTACCATGCAAGCCAATGCGGGCAATAATCGTGGTGAAGGACGTCAAGGTGGCGAACGCGGCCCACGTGGTGAAGGACGCGAAGAAGGCATGAATCCAGAACAGATTGGCCGCGCGCTAGATTTGAGCTGGACTGGCTTTAATACTGAATTTTCAGATAAATATTCCACAGTAACCTTTAATCTTCCCAAAAAACCCGACGGCAGCATGCAGCTCAGCTTTGTCGATCCGGTTGCCCAGCATGAACGTGCGCGGAACAGTGCCACTTATAATTACCAGACAGCCGAATTTACAGAAGTTGAATTCTATGAAGATAAAAAGCTCAATGAAAAGATCATGAGCAGCATGTTACCGGTGCATCGTGGCAGCTTCTTCGGCCCGATCTACCAGTTCTTTGCCATGGTCGCAGCCTTGTTAATGCCATTATTCTTTGTGACAGGCTGGATGCTGTATCTGAAACGTCGTAAACAGAAGCGCTTAACGCTGGCAGCGCGTCAGGGTGTCACTCCAGTTGACTTAGATGAAAATGCCAAACCTTGGCTGATTGCTTATGCATCACAAACAGGTGTCTCAGAACAACTGGCTTGGCGTACAGCAACTGCCCTGCAGGAAGCGCGTCAGCCAGCAACAGTAAAAGCGGTACAACAACTGACGCTTGCCGATTTACAGCAAACCGAGCAGGTATTATTTGTTGCCAGTACTTATGGCACAGGTGAAGCACCTGATCTGGCCTCTTCTTTTGAGAAAAAAATCCTGTCCGGCAAAGCTGATCTGCGGCATTTAAATTATGCGGTGTTGGCGCTCGGTTCTCAAGAATATCCGGATAGCTATTGCAGTTTTGGTCACCGTATTGACCAGTGGTTGCAGCAAAATGGTGCCCAGCAGTTATTCACCACCATTGAAGTGGATAATGCCAATAATGAGCACATCCAGCAATGGAATACTGCACTGGCACAAGTAACTCGCCTTGAACTGCAAGCCATGGGTATCGATAAAACCTTTGATCAGTGGACACTGACTCAACGTGAAATCCTCAATCCAGGTAGTCTGGGTGCTCCTGCCTTTAATATCGAACTGATTCCTGAGCATGAAGCAATCTGGCAAGCAGGTGATATTGCCGAGATTCAGCCAGCTAACAGTCCGGAACGTATTCAGGCATTTATGCAACAACACAATATTGCTGCCGGCACACAAGTGCCTTCTATGCAGCAAAGCATTGAGCGCGCGCTTTGGGATCGTGATCTGACTCAGGCTGAACCTTTTGATTCACTGGATCAGCTCCTCAAGCAATTACCGGCTTTGGCATCACGTGAATACTCGATTGCCAGCATTCCAAGTCAGCAAGTCCTGCGTCTGGTGGTACGTCAGCAAGCTGATGCGAATGGAAATCTAGGTCTGGGTTCAGGCTGGTTAACCCAGCATGCCGCACTCAATGCACCGATTGCGCTACGCATTCGCAGCAACGAATCGTTCCACCTGATTGATGATAACCGTCCGATCATTTGTATTGGGAATGGTACCGGTATTGCTGGTTTAATGAGTCTGCTCAGCTCCCGTAACCGTCAGGAATACACCCAAAACTGGCTGATCTTCGGTGAACGTCAGCGTGAACATGATTTCTTCTTTGCAGAAACCATTCAGGCCTGGTTGCAAATGGGAACCCTGAAACGGCTGGATCTTGCGTTCTCTCGTGACCAGCAGGAAAAAGTCTATGTGCATCATAAATTACGGGAACAGGCTGAAGAGCTGAAAACCTGGGTTGCCCAAGGCGCAGTGATTTATGTCTGTGGTAGCATCAATGGCATGGCCAGTGATGTCGATCAGGCCCTGACCGAGATACTTGGTGAAACGCTGCTCGATCAATTACGTCTGGATGGCCGTTATCGCCGTGATGTATATTAAGATGAACTGATATACTAAAAACCGGGCGCAATAGCCCGGTTTTTGAAAATACAAAAGTAATAATAAAAATATGAATAAGAAAAAAGGAAACTTGGATGCTCAATCAACTTAAACGAAGTCTCAGTCTGATCTTTGGCTTGATCCTCTGTATCAATAGCGTCTGGTTACTGAATCAGGACCAAAGGCATTTTGGTATCATGCTATCTATCATCATTGCTGTGGCACTGATCCTGTATGCCCTGCTTTTTTCATCTATTCAGCGCTGGAAACAAAATTCTCGACTCAGAACATTGTTCTGGAACAGTCTCTGGGGCGGATTTTTACTCTGGATGATCAGTGTTGCGATTTTTTTTGCTTATATCCAGATGTCGATTAACTCGAATATTCCTGCACAACCGGCTACAGCGATTCTGGTATTAGGTAGTGGGATTAACCAGGGTCAACCCTCACCCATCTTAAAAAATCGTCTGGATACTGCAGCAAAATATGCAGAACAATATCCAGATACGTTGATGATTATGACCGGGGGACGAAATTTCCGGGAAAGACAAAGCGAAGCTGAAGTCATGCAACATTATATTCATATGACCTATCCGCAGCTCAAAAACCCGATTCGCTTAGAAGATCAAAGCAGAAGCACCCAACAGAACCTGCAATATTCTCAGGCGATCTTGCAACAACAGAATATTGATCGAAATGAGCCCATTGTGATTGTGACCAATGATTTTCATAGCCCGCGTGCCCGTGCTATTGCCAGACATCAGGGCTATCAGCAAGTGATCAGTCTGAGTGCCAGCACTCCTCAGAATGCTCGCTACCATTCATGGCTACGTGAATATTTTGCGTTGATTAATGGCTGGCTGCTGAATGAATATTCACTGTTCCAATAAACAAGCTGCTTAACAACAAGAAAATTAATTTAAACGAATGTGTCTTGGCAAAGGCATATCCGGATTTTTAAAAAGTTCCGGCTTTTGCACATAGATCTGATACAGATAATTTTTGATATCCAGTAATAATTTTTCCGGTGCCACCAGAATATTCTGCCCTTCTGGCGTCAGATCAAGAGACACAATGGTACTTTCCTGACGTAAAAACGGAATCACTTTCTCTACAAAATCCTTGAGACCAATTTCCTGAATATCGTAATTCACCCAATTGTCTTTAATCAGCAGACGAGCCAGACCTTTACTGTGCCAGCAAGCAAATGCACGCTGTCCAGTAGGGGTCGCACACAAAGCCCAGCCATCCTGATAAAGCGCAAAAATGCTGGCATTCGCGACAATCGATTCAATATATTGTTTATAAAGGTGTTGAGGGTCGTATGTAGTTTGAGATTTGGTCGCTGCCTTGCGCTGATATGGATTTCTCATCGTCGTGAAACCTTCAAATTATTATAGACTTCAAATTCTATGAAATGTTCAGTGTTTAGGCAAGAAAGATATGGTGGGCGCTGACGGGATCGAACCGCCGACATTCTGCTTGTAAGGCAGACGCTCTACCAACTGAGCTAAGCGCCCTGAGAAAAACAACAGCGTTGTTTTTAATGACGCAAGACAAGGAATGTCTTGGTATATTGAACACTCAGATCTCAGGAATCCAAGTCTCTCATCTTAGGATGGCGCAGCGGACGGGGCTCGAACCCGCGACCCCCGGCGTGACAGGCCGGTATTCTAACCAACTGAACTACCGCTGCATCGTAAGAATCTGGTGGGCGCTGACGGGATCGAACCGCCGACATTCTGCTTGTAAGGCAGACGCTCTACCAACTGAGCTAAGCGCCCTGATAAAGAGTGTCAATCTTTAGTTTAATCAAATTTAAGCTCAGGGACCTAAATTTAATTTCTTTTGAAATGGCGCAGCGGACGGGACTCGAACCCGCGACCCCCGGCGTGACAGGCCGGTATTCTAACCAACTGAACTACCGCTGCATCGCAAAAGATTATGGTGGGCGCTGACGGGATCGAACCGCCGACATTCTGCTTGTAAGGCAGACGCTCTACCAACTGAGCTAAGCGCCCTCAAAAGGTCTATCGTATAAATGGCGCAGCGGACGGGACTCGAACCCGCGACCCTCGGCGTGACAGGCCGATATTCTAACCAACTGAACTACCGCTGCATTTACACAATGTCGCAATTGTGGCAAACGAGAATCAAGATCTTAAAGTGGCGCAGCGGACGGGGCTCGAACCCGCGACCCCCGGCGTGACAGGCCGGTATTCTAACCAACTGAACTACCGCTGCAACTATAAGGTCTCAACATGAAAGAGCTTGGTGGGCGCTGACGGGATCGAACCGCCGACATTCTGCTTGTAAGGCAGACGCTCTACCAACTGAGCTAAGCGCCCTTTCTAAACGTCTATCATCGTTTGATGGGTGCATTATAGAGAATCTGCACAGCCTGTCAAACGCTTTTCGGAATGTTTTCCACTTTTTAGGTGTGAGTGATTAAAAAATAGGTTGTTTGTTAAAAAAAACAACACTTTTTGTTTATTTTTTAAGTCTCTACCGAAATTTTTTAATTTCCAAAATGAAAATCACAACAAAATTTCCTGTCTTCTCTTGCGAGATTTCAGACTCACTCAGGCAGTATGCTTTAGTTCCGATCAAGAATTATACAAAGCTTTAAAATTACTCGGCGTTGTGTTCATGTAATCTTTCAACTGTCATTTATTTTTATGTGAAAAATAGCGATAAAGTTTAGCTTTAGACGATGATTCAACCCGTTTCATGCTGTAAAAATAGGATCTGGATCAGATTAATAAATGTCTTAAACTGTATTAAATCATCTCATCCCGCCCGTAAAAACAAAATCATTTTCACATGACATTAAAGATCGATTCATTATTCAGTATGCACACCCTTCAGCATTTTTGAATCTAATGCATGTTCCGAGATATACACCAAGGCATTCTCACCCACCAGGTCAAAGAGTTCAGCGACCTCCAGATTACGCATACGAATACAGCCATGAGAAAGTGGCTCTCCCATCATTTCTGTTTCTGGCGTGCCATGAATATAGATATAACGTTGATAGGTATCGCAGCCCTCGCCTTGATTAAAACCGGCTTCAAGCCCACTCAACCATAAAATACGGGTCAAGATCCAGTCACGTTGCGGAAACTCTGCTGCCAGTTCAGCATCATAAATTTCACCCGTCGCCTGACGTGCAATAAATACACTGTTTAAAGGTGCATTCTGACCAAACTTTTCAGCGATCTTGTGCCAGCCACGTGGGGTCTTGCCACTATTTTCAGTTTCACCAATGCCATTTTTACCAGTGGAAATCAGATATTGCTTGTTTAGACGTGGCAAATACAGCTTTTGTTGGGCGAGATCAATCAGGATATCTGCTTGATCCAGATGCAAGGTATTCATGACTTGTTATTCTCTGAATCTACTTTATTTAACTCTGTTTTCTTTAACTTTATCTCTGTTTTTTCAGTATGAATCGTTTCTTGATGAAGCATCACCTGATCCGGTTCAGGACGTCGCCATAACCAGATGGCCACAATCAGCATGGTGATATTGGTAAAGGCTTTTACTGCCAAGGGTGCGGTAGTAAACAGCATGATAATCCCGCTGATCAGCATCATGATACTGGCCAGCCATTTGGCCTTACGCGGTACAGTACCATGTGCCCGCCAATCTCTTAAAGTCGAGCCATATTTGGGATGGTTCAATAACCAGTTATCCATTTGTGGCCAACCTTTAGATGCCGCCCAAGCAGCCAGAATCAAAAAGACCGTTGTTGGCATACCCGGCAGGATTGCACCGATAAAGCCCAGGATCACAAACAGCACCACCAGACTCCGCCAAAACAACACTTTCATACATCAACCCTAACCGCAGAATTCAGGTAGTATAAAGCGTTTTCCGATACTGTCCGTTGTATTTCTGCACTTTTCACAGGTTGTACCATGTCTTTTTCCAGTTTAAACCAAAATCTTGTAGAAGCATGGCATCGTTATCAACATCCTCTGGTACGGCAACTGGCATTTGCTGTCGGTAGTCCGAATATCCTGTCCGGTATTCCCGAGGAGCTTGAACTCATACATCGCTTTGAGCTGCATGACAGCCAGACTTGGCAGCAATATCTTAGCCAGTATCATCCACGTTTGGAATTTCTCGATCAGCATCCAGAAGAATTAATCGAATTTGTGCAGCAACTGAAAAGCACGCGTTTGGGGCTGCGCTTTGAAATGCTGGTCTGGTTCTGGTTACTCGACGATGCTTATCATCCCTATCAGCTACTCGGTCATAGTATTCAGCAAATTGAGGGTGCAAAAACCTTGGGTGAACTGGATTTCCTAGTCCTTAATACCGATACCGGACTGGTTGAACACTGGGAAATTGCCCTGAAATATTATCTGGCCGAAGCAGATTTTAGTCTGCCGCATTGGTACGGCCTGAACCGCACCGATACCTTAATCAGAAAAATGAACCATTTCACACAAAAACAGTTCCAATTTGATGAAGCTTTAGCACATTCTATTCAAAAACGTTTTTGTGTGATGAAGGGACAGTTGTATCTGCCGACCCATTATGCTGATCAGCCTATTCCCACCTGGATTAATACCAAGCGTCGCCTAGGTCTATGGGGGCAGCATATTCCTGCTGCACAAGACGCGTTCTATCGCCTGCAACGGCATGAATGGATTTATCCGCAAGCCCAGCCAAGCAGTTTGACTGCGACCTGGTGGACGGATGGTCTCTATAAAAAAATCGATCGCAATGACTTCTATATGTATCGCCAACCGGTACTAACTCAATATCCATCACATAAGCCCCTATAAAGCATTACATTTATTAACCGAAGCACTATGAAAACCACATATTTTTTAGTGCGTATATTTTCTACTCTAAGTTCCACATCATAATAATTTTATTATTGATTATACGGAGATGATGATGAAAAAAATTCTTGCTGCTTCATTAATGATGGCTTTTGTATTAACTGGCTGTAACACCGTAAAAGGTATGGGCAAAGACGTGTCTAAGGCGGGCGATGCGGTAACCAACACTGCTGAAAAAACCTCTGACGAAATCCGTCAAAACTAGTTTTTTCTTAAATGCTCATAGAACCCTATCTCAGATAGGGTTTTTTTATATCGATCGTTCACATTCAAGCCGATATTCGCCTATTATAGAGCCGAGAAAATTATCGACTGTTGAAAACCGCATGAGCTCTTCCGCTACTCTCGATTTAAGCCTGCAACTATTACGTCAGCCTTCTGTCACCCCCATTGATCATGACTGCCAGAATATTATGGCGGAACGTTTAAAAAAGATTGGTTTCAATATTGAATCCATGCGTTTTGAAGATGTTGATAATATCTGGGCACGCAAAGGCACAGAAGGTCCGGTCTTCTGTTTCGCTGGCCATACCGATGTGGTGCCAACGGGCAACCTGGATGACTGGAACTCAGATCCATTTTTACCCGAAATCCGTGAAGGTAAACTTTATGGTCGTGGCAGTGCCGACATGAAAACGGCTTTGGCAGCTATGATCGTAGCGACAGAACGTTTTGTAGAAAAACACCCAAATCATAAAGGTTCAATTGCTTACCTGATTACGTCAGATGAGGAAGGCCCATCAATTAATGGTACAGTCAAGGTCATTGAAACCCTGGAAGCGCGTAATGAAAAAATTACCTGGTGTCTGGTCGGTGAACCGTCAAGTACCCATAAACTGGGGGATATTGTCAAAAATGGCCGTCGCGGTTCTTTAAATGCCAATCTCACGGTAATAGGCAAACAAGGTCATGTGGCATATCCGCATCTGGCAGTGAACCCGATTCATAGCGCCTCTAAAGCGATTGCCGAGCTGTGTGACACCGTCTGGGACCATGGCAATGAATATTTCCCGGCAACCACTTTCCAGATTTCCAATATCAATTCAGGTACAGGCGCAACCAATGTTGTTCCGGGTAGCATGAATCTGCTATTTAACTTCCGTTATTCAACTGAAGTGACTGCCGAAGAACTTAAAGCACGTACTGTGGAAATTCTGGATCGTCACGGTGTGGATTATGATATTTCCTGGACTTTATCTGGCTTGCCATTTCTGACCCCGGTCGGCGAGCTGGTCAATGCAGCTAAAACCGCTATTCTAAATGTCACAGGCACTGAAACCGAGCTTTCTACTTCTGGTGGAACCTCGGATGGCCGCTTTATTGCACCTACAGGCGCACAGGTACTGGAACTTGGCGTATTGAATGCCACCATTCATCAGATCAATGAGCATGTTGATATTGCCGATCTGGAGCCACTGGCTGAAATTTATGAACAGATTTTGGTAAATTTACTCGCCAATTAAGTAAATTCATAACGCAATAAAAAAGGAACTCCATGGAGTTCCTTTTTTATATTTGATAGTTTGCATTACAGCCCGATTGTAGCCTGAATATTCGTCATATTCGGAATATGGAACAGCTGTTCATTCATTCGTACATATTGGAAAATTGCAGAGTCATTCACCGGCTGATCGACATCGACCACTTCAGAAATACGAATCCGGATGGTTTTCGGCATTTCATTGCACATTAGGGCAAAACGCTGATTGATCTCATCACCTTCAATCACCAATGCCACGCCATGTTGACGTGAAGGCTCATTGATGGCATAGACTGGCAATTGTGCTTCATGCCATTCCACTGTCTTGACCTGGGTATTGCTGTCCAGCGCTGACAGCACAATGTTTTGTGGCAATAACATCGGATCTTTGCCATGACAGTCAATAATATAGGCATCAATAAATCCGGTCGATACCGTAATCAGATGCTGAAGTTCCTGCTGGCTAATCTGATCAGCCATCTTGCTCGTCGAATTGCTCTGACTCATCGATTACCCCTGTTTTTCGGCAATTAATTGTTGAATATTGGCCAGCAGTTCAGCTTCCTGGAACGGTTTACCCATATAGTGGGTCACGCCCAGACTGAATGCACGTTCACGATGTTTCTCACCAGTACGCGACGTAATCATGATAATCGGCAAGTCACGGTGAATATCATGGTGACGAACCAGGTTGGTGACTTCAAAACCATCCATACGTGGCATTTCGATATCCAGCAGCATCAGATCTGGTCTGACATTTTCTAGCTGCTCGATCGCATCTACACCATCTTTGGCGGTCACAATGTCATAGCCCTGACGTTCAAGCAGACGCGAAGTTACCTTACGTACTGTCACCGAGTCATCGACAATCATCACCAGACGGCGTGCGTTAGAATGACGCGAACCATCACGCTGATCATGCATCTGTTTCACACGCTGTGTCGCCTGAATCTGACGCGCAATATTCTGGCCATCGAGAATCAGACAGACCTGACCATCACCCAGAATCGTAGCACCCGCCACTACCCCGATGTTGGCAAACTGCTGTCCAATCGGTTTCACCACAATCTGTGCACGTGAACCCACCAGTTGATCGACCAGCAAGGCAATGGTTTGGCCACTGTTGCCCTTAATCAGAAGCACCGGCAATGAATGACCGACATTATTCAGACGTGGAATCGGCTGAGTACCGACAAATTCCGACAGATAACGCAGCTTGTAGTTTTCACCATCAATCTTGAAGTAATCATCTTTACTGTTAAAGTAAGTTTCCAATGTGGTCGGCGCAATCCGCACGATTCGGTCAATCTGCGCCAGAGAAATTGCATATTGCTGATCGCCCGCTTTCACCATCAAGGCATCACTGACGGCCACTGTCGTCGGTACGCGAATCGTAAAGACCGTGCCCTTACCCAGTTCCGAGCTGACCGAAACATGACCGCCGAGCAACTTGATTTCACTTTGTACCACGTCCAGACCAACGCCACGACCAGAAATCTGGGTGACTGCTTTTGCGGTAGTGAAACCAGGATGGAAGATATATTGTAGTATTTCATCCTGATCAATCGGCTGGTCGGCTTTGATCAGATCCAGACTGAGGGCTTTCTCACGAATTTTCTCCGCATCGATCCCCTTGCCATCATCACTGAAAGAAACGATGACATCGGTTCCTTGGCGGCTGATGTTCAATACAATAGAACCCACTTCCGGCTTGTTCAATGCCAGACGATCTGCGGTATCTTCCAGACCGTGGTCAATCGCATTACGCAACATATGTTCAAATGGCGTAACCAGACGTTCCAGAATATTACGATCCAATTCACCTTCAGTATTCTGCACAATCAGTTCGGCAGGACGGTTCAAGGTGGTTGAGGTTTGACGCACAATACGTTGTAAACGCGGCAACATCCGGTCAAACGGCACCAGACGGGTACGCATCAGGCTTTCCTGAATCTCGGCCTGAATACGCGATTGTTGTAATAATAGACCTTCAGTTTCACGAATCTTGTCGGCCAAGGTGCTCTTGAAATCGACCAGATCCGATGCTGATTCTGCCAGAGATTTGGATAACTGGTTCAACGATGAATACTGGTCCATTTCCAGCGGATCGAAGTCGGCATAGCGCGAATTTTCTGAACCATGTTTGGCAATAATCTGTGATTCCAGCTCGCCTTCCATTCGACGCAACTGGTCGGCAAGTCGTTTGATCGCCAGTTCCATCTCGTTCAGGGTATTGCCAAGCTGACCCAGATCCATCTCGATCCGCGAACGGTTAATCGAGTTCTCACCCGACAGGTCAATCATCTTCTCGACCAGATCAGCAGAGATACGAATCATCTCGTTATTGCTATCGCTACTGCCTGTATTCGCCCACTCACCCATCATCTGTGGCGGTTCAGTACCATCACCCTCAACAAAACCAAAGTCGGTACTGACCACCAGATGTTCTGTTTTTGCCAGACGCTCAGGCAATTGCGCAGTGACGTCCACATAAGCAATCTTTTTCAGACTGCTTTGAAGCTGCTCAAAACCGCTATAGTCGCGCTGGAAAATTGCCTGTTTTAACCAGGCCAGTGTTTTCTGCAATAAGCCATCATAGGCATTCGAGTTAAATTGATAAACTGCAAACTGCTCGAAAGTGGTTTCCAGTTCATAGGCAATGCTGGCCACCTCTTCAGTTTCAATCATGCGTGCACCACCTTTAATACTGTGGGCAGCACGTTGTAACTGAAGTAATAAACTACGGTCACTACGCTGATCAAACCATTGATTGAGCAGCTTCTCTGCATTGGCCAGAATTTCTTCAGACTCTTCGAGGAAGGTTTCTTCAACGATTGATTTCAGCTCATCTTCTTCAGAGCGTTCAACTTGATTTTCAGTAAATCCAGGGGTTTCAACTAATTTTTCTGTTTCAGCCAGATCAGTTGCAGGCTGTTCTGTCGCCACTGATTCTTCGAATGGCACTTCAGGAGTTGATAGCGCCTCTAACGCGGTCACGTTAAATGCAGCGGTTGTGCTTTCAACAGCAGCCAGCGTTTGCCCAGAAAGTAGTGCCTGAATATTTTGTAAAATTGCCACCGCTTCTGTCGCCGGATAATCAATGCCATCATCTCGAATGGACTGAATACGGTCGGACACGTTATCCTGTACCAAACGGATAATCTGGATTAAAGCAGGTGTTACGGCAATCTGTTGACGGATCACCCGTTCATAAATACTTTCCAGTTCATGGGCAATCAAACCGATATGCGAAGCCGCAATCATGTTTGCACCACCTTTTAAGGTATGCAAATGACGCATCAGATTGTTCAGTGAAGTCGTATCATCCTGTTTTTTGCTCCAGGTATTCAGATCTTCATCAATACCTGCCAGCAATTCATCGGCTTCTTCCAGAAAGATACCTAACAATTCTTCATCGAAATCACGGTTGGTTTCAGCACTCTCGCACTGTTGACGATCGGCTGCAATACGCTGGCTCAAGGCAGTGAAATCTACGCTGCCTGTGGTTAAGGTGTCAGCCGTTGGGAGAGTATCTGTGGTCGCCTCAACGCCTGACTTTTCAGTCTCTTCAGCAAAGATCTCAAGATCCTGTTGTACAAATGCCGACAGTTCACTTAAAGTTTTTTGGATGTCATCATTCAGAATGACGCGCTGTCCTGCGGCCAGGGTATCAAATAAATGAATAAATTCCTGATGTGCCTGTGCAAACAGTTCATAAGCATAATTGCTGTTTAACAGCACCGGCTTTTTAAGCAGGGCATCATAAGCCGATTTCAGATCTGCCGTGAATTCATGAATTCCTTTGGCCGCGCGGCTATCAGTATGCGCCAGTAATTCTGCAGCCTGTTGACTCAGTGCCTGGATATATTCCGGATAATCGACTTGTGCGCGTTTATCGAATTCAAACTCAGCATCGAGCAACAGGTCAATATCCAGTTCAACCAGTTTGGACACCAGACCTTGGGTTTGAACCGCATCTGATTCAATGACCGCAAAGCCATAATCACTCCAGACTGCTTCAAAAGTGGCATAGACCGCATCTAGTTTTTCGGTATCCCCCTGACCTAATAAATGCACATAATCACTGATAAATTCGGCATATTGAATCAGTAAGGCTGTTTCTTTTGAGGTCGAGACAATTTCATCTTGTAACAAGGTCTTAAATAACTGTTCAACTTTAGAGCTGGCTTCAAAAATCTGTTCAATCTGCGCCATCGATGAACTGCCACGCAAGGTATGAATGGCACGAATCAGGGCATTATAATCTTGTGATTTTTCATCTTCAGTACGCAGGAAGGTGGCAATCGTTTCCAGATGCTCTTCGGCTTCTTCAATGAAGATGGCCACGGTTTCTTCAATATCAGTGCGAACCGCTACTTCTACCGGCGCTGTTTCGATAATAGCAGCAGATTCACTTAGGTCATGATCTGCAATTTCCAGCCCTGTGGTCTGACCTTCGGCAGTCAAATGATCGGCCAATGCTAATAATTCTTCTAGCGCAGGTTCAGGTGAAAGGTTTTGTTGTAATTGTTGTCCCAACAGCAGCATTGGACGCAGGTCGAGATCGATTTCCTGTACATGTTTGAATTTTGGATATAAAGCATATTGATAGACATTCAGTACCGCTTGGGCAAATTTTTGCACCATCGCTGTCAGCTGAATTGAACCGGACAAGACCCGGTTCAGGGTATCTTCAACTGCCCAGGCCATTTCCCCTGCCGATTTTGCACCCACCATACGACCTGAACCTTTCAGGGTATGAAAATGACGGCGAATGGTCTTCAGATTTTCCTGATGATCTGGATTGACCAGCCATTCTGGAAATAAAGCATTTAACTCAACGAAGATTTCTTCGATTTCCTCAACAAAAATTTCAAGAATTTCTGCATCTTGATCAAGATAACTATCTTCAGGAAGCGTTGTCGTTTCAACTAAATTTTTTAATATTTCTTTCATAGCTTATGCTTCTTACGTTATGCCGCCAAGAAGGGCGCTCAAACTTAATTGTGACCGTCACGCAATACCTAATGTTTGAGGTTAAGTACATCTTGTCGAGGCTTTATCTGTATTTTTTGAATGTGCCTCAATCGTAATCAAGGCACATTCTCCCCATCATCGCTAACTTTATTCTGGTAGTTTAAAGTCAGCTACAGATTCACGTAATGCATCGGCCATATTTGCCAGTTCAGATACCGAACGTGCTGTATCGAAGGTGGCACTGGTGGTTTGCGAAGTAATTTCCTGTACGACATTCATCGTGGTCGCAATATGACCTGCAGATGCAGACTGCAGTTTCGCTGCATCGGAAATGTTCGCAATCAGTTTCGCCAGGTTATTCGATACGGTTTGAATCTCATCCAGTGCCACACCGGCATCTTTAGACAAGTTCGCACCACGTACAACCTCGGCTGTAGTTTGCTCCATCGAAATAACCGCTTCGTTGGTATCGGTCTGAATGGTTTTTACCAGGCCTTCAATCTGCTTGGTTGCAGACGCAGAACGCTCTGCAAGACGCTGTACTTCATCGGCTACAACTGCGAAACCACGACCGGCTTCACCCGCCATCGACGCCTGAATGGCTGCGTTCAATGCCAAAATGTTGGTTTGGTCGGCAATATCGTTAATCAAGGCAACGATGTTACCAATTTCCTGAGAAGATTCACCCAGACGTTTAATACGTTTTGAGGTTTCCTGAATCTGTTCACGAATCGTGTCCATCCCCTCAATCGAGCGTTGTACGACATCCGCACCATTTGCAGCAATTTGTACCGAACGGTCTGCTACCACAGCAGATTCATCGGCGTTGGCAGATACCTGATCAATCGACATGGCCATTTCGTTAATTGCCGCAGAAGCACCGGCAATTTCCTGAGCCTGATGTTCAGAAGCTTCAGCCAACTGGTTGGTAATGCCCTGTGTGGTTGCGGTATATTGCGCAACTTCTTGTGAAGTTTCAGTAATACGCGATACCAGGTCACGTAACTGGTCGATTGCAAAGTTAATCGAGTCGGCAATCGCACCGGTAAAGTCTTCCGATACTGTTGCGTATGAACGTAAATCACCATCTGCAAGATCGGCGATTTCATCCAGTAAACGTAAAATCGCATTCTGGTTACGGTCATATTCTTCTTGTAAACGGCCTACACGCTGCTTATCCGATACACCACGCAAAGAAAGCAATTTGAATACACAAAGCAAGAAACCAAGTAACAAGGCAATCAACAGGATGGCTGGAATAACGGTTTTAAGACCTGAGTTACCTGATAATTTGTTCAGGTTATCTAAAAGCACATCAGACTGGGCAAAAATAGATGCAGCGGCCTGACGAACTTTTACAATTTCAGTCGAGTTCTTCAGAATAATTGCTGATGCTGATTCGAGTACTTCATCATATTCAGCCTTAATACCTTCTAGAGATTCACGCATTGCTGGATCAGCAATACGCTGTACGCCCAGTTCAACAGAACCATTCAATTGTGCATTTAAATAAGAGCCGAAAGTTTCGGTATCGGCACTAAAGTCATCTGCCGATTCACGAGAGCCATCACTACCCGTCAATACCAGACTGATGGAACGTAAAATACGTTCTGCAATAAATACCTGGTTCTTGGCAATCACCACCTGGCTCGATGGCATATCTTGACGCGCCATTTGGTCAACCATCAAGTTATATTCCGCCTGAATCCCGGGAATTGCTTCACCAATGGCAATGTTGGTGTCGTATAACTGGTTAATGATTTTTTGTTGCGAGGTAATCAGATCAATACCGCTAGAAACTTCTGTCCACTGTTTATCAACAGCTTGTAGCGCCTCATTATCTGAATGAATATTTTTAACTGTTTCAAGGTTCTCAGCAAAAGATTTTTGCGAGTCAGTTAGGTTTTTCATTGACTCCGGTGTACCCGAAGCGGTTGCTTCAGTTGCTTGGCGCGAAATCGTTTGCGAGAGGAGACGTAAATCACCCAGACTTTGAGTGAGTTCGTTACTACGTGGCACACTATAAAAAAGATATAATAAAGTGATCAGTGCGGCTAAAAGACAGCCTGCTGCCCCATAGATCAGCGGTTTTGACTTTTCACTATCACCAAATACACGTGATAATTGATCTATTTGCGATTGAATCTTAGTGAAAAAAGCATTACCGCCTTTGCGGCCAGTGCTTTCACCTGTATTTTTCTTTTTAAGTTTAAAGCCCATGCAGCCTCTCCCCGGTTGACGCCTTGATCACTTTCGTGCGCGACATTTAATTTATAAATTTTATAGATGCGTTCATAAAATTTGGATTTTGCAACAGACGACTGAATAAGAACACATGCCACTGCTGGTTGTGCTGATGAAAAAATCCTTGACAGTATTCTTGTAAGTTTTCATCTAATTCAGATTTCTTCGAAAAGAAACTTTTCTTATTGAAATGTTGTATACCCAAAACTTGATCTACGACCAAACCGACATACTGGTCATTATGGTTGATGCACAATACTTTTTGAGTCGGTGAAAACTGACTGCTATGCCCTGATACGTATTGAGTGAGATCAGAAACGGATAACAATCTTCCCCGGATATTCGCCAGACCCAACACCCATGCTTGTGTCTTGGGTACCGGCGTATATTTTGGGGGATAAATCACTTCTGATATTTCCCCCAGCGGAGCAACAAAATATTGCCCCATCATCTCAAAAGCAATGCCCGACCATCGGTTCACTTCATTGTCATTGGAAACGTAGTTTTTATTTCCCCGTTTCGCAATGCGAAGCAATTCGATAAATCCATTTGCTGCCATAGAGCTTATCCTGCATTGAGGTGTTGCTTAATTACTTCTATTAATTGTTTTTCATCTACTGGTTTTGTTAGATAGTCTGCTGCACCCTGACGCTTGCCCCACACGCGGTCAGTGGCCTGATCTTTGGTACTGACAATCACAATTGGAATGTGTTTGGTGGTCGCCCCACGCGCAATCTGACGGGTCGCCTGGAATCCGTTTACGCCCGGCATCACAACGTCCATCAGGACCAGATCAGGCAATTCAGCCTGTGCCATGGTGACGCCATCGGCCCCATTGGCTGCTTCAATCACCTCAAAGCCATGTTTAGAAAGAATTTCTCTAAAGCGAAAAGTTTCTGTCGGTGAGTCATCCACAATTAGGATACGTGCCATGCCAATTCCCCAAAAAAAAAATCAAATATTAAGCACTAATATGGTTACGGATTGCGTTCAGCAATTCATCTTTACTAAAAGGTTTGGTCAGGTATTCATCTGAACCCACAACACGACCTTTGGCCTGATCAAATAAACCATCTTTACTTGATAGCATAATCACAGGAATATTCTGGTAATTCTGAGAATTTTTAATTAACGCGCAAGTTTGATAGCCATCTAGACGCGGCATCATGATGTCTACAAACACGATATCTGGATTTGCTTCGGCAATTTTTGACAAAGCTTCAAATCCGTCGACGGCAGTAATCACTTCATAACCTTCGCGCTGAAGAAGAGTTTCCGCGGTACGACGAATGGTCTTTGAGTCATCAATAACCATAACTTTTAGATTTTGGAATTTATCGTCCATTTGTTTAACCCTTCCCATTTTAGAAACTATTATGCCATAAGGCTCATAGGATTATTTTATTACGATCGATAAACATTTTTAACATAAAGTCACTTGTATTATCAATGAACATTTTCTACACAAGTAGACAAAATCAGTTATTTTTAACAACAGCTTCACATTTTACCCACGCCGATGTTTTTTTTTTGACTAACGGTAGTTTTTAATTCGTAAATTTAAGTCTAATATAACAAGATTATTACTTTAAAATAAGTAATTTAGTCAACTTTAAATTTAGGGAGCCAATGATGGGTCAGTTTTCAGAAAAACTTGCTGTCATTGATAAAAATAAAATGACTGGTCAATTCATTGTTGCTGTGCTGTTACTATTACAGGTGACCTTAGCTTGTGCCAACAATAACCAAATCCAGCCAAAGGCCACTTGGTACCGCTATTATGATAGTAAAGGCGTGGCCAATATCAGCACTAATGTGACGCCCAATCATATTCGTTACGGTTATGAAGCGCTTGACCAGAATATGCAGGTCATTAAACGTGCTCGTCCTTATAATGCCGAAGCCGATATCAGACAGGCTCCCCAACGTGCTCAACAGGCCAAGCGGATCGCTGAAGACAATAGACTGAAGCGAGCGTACAACAATAGTCAGACCGCCTTACAGAAAAAAAATGACAGTCTGCTACAGTTAAAAAAGCAAATTGATTTTCAGCAAGAACAAATGAAGCAATTGCAAAAAGATCGAGTGATGTTTGTACGCCAAGAACGTGAATATTTACGTAAAGGTAAGGCTCCACCGGCACACCTGAAAACCACACTTGAGAATAATCATAAAAATCTCATTTCCCAAAAAGAAAATATTCAATCTTTACAAAGTCGCTATCGAAATCTGGAAGCAGAATACGACAAAATTATCGCCCGTTTAAAAGCACTTGAATAAATACAGATAGCTTGTTTTGGTTTTAAACCACAATAAGCTGTAAGGACTCTTATGCAAACTGCACCACATGCTCATGGTTTAAATATGCCTTCTCCGCGCTCTATCCTAATCATGAGTGCACTTTGCTTAAATATGTTATTAGTGGCTTGTGATAAAAATGAACCCGTACAGCAAGCCGAAACACCCACATCCATTGAAGTCATTCCTCAAGACCTGATTGCAGTACAGTCCGGCAACTCAGTTCAAAAAACAGCGTTTACCGGCACGATTCGGGCTGTCAATCAAAGCAGCATTCAGGCACAGGTGTCTGCCACCGCCACCAGTGTCAATGCCCAAGTCGGTCAGACCGTTTCCAAAGGTCAGGTGCTGGTACGGCTAAACAATCAGGACAATGCTGCCCGACTGGCACAGGCACGTGCCAATCTGGCCTCTACTCAAGCTCAGGCCAATCAGGCTCGAAACATGATGCAACGTAAAAAGCGTCTGCTCGATCAGGGCTTTATCTCAAAAGTAGAATATGAACAGAGTCAGGTCGATTATCAGGCACAGCTGGAAAATGTACGTGCCCAGCAAGCCAATGTCGATATTGCCGAGAAAGCAGATCGTGACGGAACTATGACCAGTCCGATCAATGGCGTGATTACCCAGCGTCAGGTGGAACCTGGCCAGACCGTGGCGATTGGACAAACCCTGTTTGAAATTGTTGATCCTAAACAGCTGGAAATTCAGGCACGCGTGCCTAGTGACCTACAATCAAACTTAAGGCTAGGCAGTCAAGTCGAATACAGCATTCAAGGCAATCCCAATCGGCTCACTGCAGTGATGAGCCGGATTTCCCCGATCGCCGATCAGGCCAGTCGCCAGATCGAATTCTTTGCTACACCGAATGAAATGATTCCTTCTTTAAGTATCGGTTCCTTTGTAGAAGGCAATATTTTGAGTTCACGCCAAATCAGTGGGCAGATTATTCCCCTAGATACGCTGCAAGATATCCAGAACAAACCCTATGTCTGGGTGATTCGTCAGAATAAACTTATCAAGGCCAATGTGCAGATACTGGAACAGCGCTATAACGACAATATTGCAGTGGTCAAAGGATTGGAAAGCACCGATCAGGTCAGCCGAATTAAATTTAGCGAAGCCGATCTACAAAAAACTGTCACACTTCGCTCGAACTAAAGCGCCTCACACAGGATCATTGACATGTGGTTTACCCGAATTAGTGTGAAGTATCCAGTTTTCACCATCATGATGATGTTCTGTCTGATGGTATTGGGACTGGCTTCCTGGCAGCGGATGGGCGTTGAAGAATTTCCCGATGTCGATTTTCCCTTTGTGGTGGTGTATACCAATTACCCGGGTGCTTCTCCAGAAACAGTCGAGTCAGAAATAACCAAGAAACTCGAAGATCAGATCAATACCATTTCTGGTTTAAAACAGGTGATTTCACAGTCCAGTGAAGGCCTGTCGATGATCACCACTGAGTTTAATCTGGATGTACCTTCTACCACAGCCGCTCAGGATGTGCGGGATAAAATTGCCTCTGTGACTGCTGAATTTCGTGATGAAATTCAGGATCCGATTGTCGAACGTTATGATCCAACCGCAAATGCGGTCATGTCGATCGTATTTGAATCCAATAACATGGATATCAAAGCACTCAGTTCTTATCTGGATCAGCGGATTGTACCCCAACTGCGCACAGTTGCTGGCGTGGGAACGGTGAATTTACTCGGCGATGCACAGCGCCAGATCCGGATTCAGGTAGAACCGCAAAAACTGCAAGCTTTTGGCCTTGGTGTAGACAGTGTCATCAATACCTTAAAGGCTGAAAATATTGAAGTTCCAGGCGGCACACTCAAATCTGGCAACTCAGAACTGGTGATTGAGATCAATTCCAAAGTGCTGCATCCGCTGGCCTTCGGCGATCTCATCATCGCCAATAAAAACGGCGTACCAATTTTCCTGAGACAAGTCGCAGAGATCCAAGACAGTCAGGCAGAACTAGAATCTGCCGCCTTTTTAAATGGCAAAACCGCAGTTGCGATTGATATCCTGCGTAGCTCGGACTCTAACGTGATTGAGGTCGTCGATAGAACTTACAAAATTTTAGAAAATATCGAGACCCAGCTTCCTCAGGGGACGACCTTGCAAGTGGTGGTGGATTCTTCCAAAAGTATCCGCGGCACCATTGGCGATGTAGCCCGCACCATTATTGAAGGTGCGGTACTTGCCGTGCTGATTGTTCTGCTATTCCTTGGTTCATTTCGCTCCACTGTGATTACCGGTTTAACCCTGCCGATCGCCTTATTAGGTACTTTGACCTTCATCTGGGCCTTTGGCTTCAGTATCAATATGATGACCTTGCTGGCGCTATCCTTGAGTATTGGCCTGTTGATTGATGATGCGATTGTGGTCCGTGAGAATATTGTCCGGCATGCCGACATGGGTAAAGATCATGTGACTGCCGCACTGGATGGCACCAAAGAAATTGGTTTAGCTGTTCTGGCCACTACCCTGACCATTGTCGCCGTATTTCTGCCGGTGGCCTTTATGGGCGGGATTATTGGTCGTTTCTTTTATCAGTTCGGGGTTACAGTTAGTGTGGCTGTGCTGATTTCGATGTTTGTTAGTTTTACTTTAGATCCGATGCTTTCTGCACATTGGGCCGAAAAGAAAAAAGATCCAAATAAAAGACCCGGACGGGTGAAACGTTTCTTTAGCTGGATTTCTGGCAAGCTGGACAATTTAAGCCATGTCTATGAAAAGCTGCTCAAACTGGCGCTGCGCTTCAGATTCATTACCTTAATGATTGCCGTAGCTTCATTATTTGGTGCCTTGGGATTATCGAAACTGATTGGCACCGAATTTGTACCGGTTCCTGACAAAGGCGAAATCCGCATTAAGTTTGAAACACCGGTAGATTCTTCGCTTGAATACTCACAAGCCAAACTGCAACAAGTCGATCATATTATCCGTCAACACCCTGATGTTAAAGCAACTTATGGCGTGATTAATGGTGTAACTGACCGTGGTAAAAACCACGTCAGCCTGCGAGTGACCGTGACACCACGGATCGAACGCGAAAAAAGCCTGACCGAGCTCAACAATGAGTTTCGACAACGCCTGCAATCGGTTGCCGGGATCAGTATTACCTCGGTTGCATCTGCCGATGAAACCGTTTCGGGTGGTCAAAAGCCAATTATGATCTCGATCAAAGGCCCCGATCTGGATGAACTGCAAAAAATTTCCGATCGTTTTATAACAGAGATTGCCAAGATTGACGGTATTGTCGATTTGGAAACCTCACTGAAAGAACCCAAGCCGACACTCGGCGTGCAGATCAATCGTGTCTTGGCCAGTGATTTAGGATTATCCGTGAATCAGATTGCCAATGTGGTTCGTCCACTGATTGCCGGTGATGATGTCACCACCTGGCAGGATGAAAAAGGCGAAACTTATGATGTGAATTTGCGCCTGACGGAAGACCAGCGCAGCTTGCCACGTGATTTACAGAACATGTATATCACTTCAAATAAAACCGATGCCAATCATCAGCCGATTCTGATTCCACTTTCGAGTGTGGCCAAGTTTGAAGAAAAACTCGGTGCTTCACAAATTAACCGCCGTGATCTGGCACGTGAAGTTCTGATAGAAGCCAATACCGCTGGTCGTCCTACAGGAGATATCGGCACGGATATCAGCCGGCTACAAGCCAATTTTGATATGCCGCCAGGTTATAGCTTTGATACCCAAGGTTCAAATGCCGATATGGCAGAATCCGCAGGCTATGCCCTGACCGCCATCACCCTGTCGATTGTGTTTATCTACATTGTGCTGGGTTCACAGTTTAATAGCTTTATCCATCCTGCGGCGATTATGGCCTCCTTGCCATTATCCTTGATTGGTGTGTTCCTGGCGCTGTTCCTGTTTAATTCCACCATGAACCTGTTTTCGATTATCGGGATTATCATGCTAATGGGACTGGTGACCAAGAATGCGATTCTGCTGATCGACTTTATTAAAAAAGCCATGGATCGCGGTGAAGAGCGTTATGATGCGATTATTGCCGCGGGGAAAACCCGACTGCGTCCCATTTTAATGACCACCAGCGCCATGGTCATGGGTATGGTGCCCTTATCCTTAGGGCTGGGTGAAGGCGGTGAACAAAGTGCGCCGATGGCCCATGCCGTGATTGGCGGGGTGATCACCTCAACCCTGCTCACTTTGGTGGTTGTCCCCGTGATCTTTACTTACCTGGATGACTTTAAGAATTTTATGCTGCGTCAGATGCGTAAAATCATGGCATAATTTAATGCAACACAATGAGGTGACATTCCCAAATGCTCATCTCATTTTTTATTGTATAATCTCTGCTTTAACGCTTAATTTTTTAGGACAGTTTCCATGCGCGCGAGTCGCTTTTTATTTGCAACGTTAAGAGAAACCCCGAACGATGCTGAGGTTATTTCCCATCAGTTGATGCTTCGTGCCGGTATGATTCGTAAGTTGGCTTCAGGTCTGTACACCTGGCTGCCGATGGGCGTTCGCGTATTAAATAAAGTTGAAGCGATCGTTCGCGAAGAAATGGACAAGGTCGGTTCACTTCAGGTCTATATGCCGGTGACTCAACCTGCGTCTTTATGGGAAGAATCAGGTCGTTATGTACAATACGGTCCTGAACTGTTACGTTTCAATGACCGCCACGGTAACCCGTTTGTACTGGGTCCAACCCATGAAGAAGTCATCACTGATTTAGCACGCAATGAACTAAAAAGTTATAAGCAGCTCCCTGCCAACTTCTATCAGGTGCAAACCAAATTCCGTGACGAAATTCGTCCGCGTTTTGGGGTAATGCGTTCACGTGAATTCATCATGAAAGATGCCTACTCTTTCCATGCCAATCAGGAATCATTGCAACAAACCTACGACGACATGTATGCAGCCTACTGCAAAATCTTTACTCGTCTTGGTTTAGATTTCCGTCCGGTTCAAGCAGATACCGGTTCGATTGGTGGTTCAGGTTCACACGAATTCCATGTACTGGCTTCAAGCGGTGAAGATGATATCGCATTTTCGACCGAATCAGACTACGCCGCCAATATTGAAATGGCTGAAGCCGTTCTGGTCGGCGAACGTGCGGCACCAACTCAAGAACTTAAACTGGTTGATACGCCAAATCAAAAAACCATTGCGGATGTATCTGCCTTCTTGGGCACGGATCCAGCTCACTCAGTAAAAGCATTGCTTGTTCAAGGCATTGCAAAAGAGGATGGTTCTGTTCCTGTGGTTGCTTTATTCCTTCGTGGCGATCACGAACTGAATGAAATTAAAGCCGAGAAGCATGCACAAATTGCAGCTCCACTCACTTTTGCAACCGAAGAGCAAATCGCAGCACTTGGCTTGACAGCTGGTTTTGTAGGCCCACAAGGTCTGGTTGAAAAAGGTGTCACCGTCATTGTTGACCGTGCAGCATCAGTATTGTCTGACTTTGTTGCAGGTGCTAATACAGCTGACAAGCATGCAACCGGCATAAACTGGGAACGTGATGCACAGTTCACTGAAGTTTATGACTTGCGTAATGTAGTTGAAGGTGACCCTTCTCCAGATGGCAAAGGTACACTGCAAATCAAACGTGGTATCGAAGTGGGTCATATCTTCCAGTTGGGTCAGAAATACTCTGAAGCATTGGGCTGTAAAGTCTTGGGTGAAGATGGCAAACCATTCACTGTGACCATGGGTTGCTATGGTATTGGGGTAACACGTGTGGTTGCGTCTGCCATTGAACAAAACTTTGACGAGAAAGGCATTATTTGGCCAACTGCCATTGCCCCGTTTGAAGTGGCCATTGTACCGATGAATGCACATAAATCACCACGCACAGTAGAAGCAGCTGAAGCGCTTTATGCTGAACTCACTGCTGCGGGTTATGACGTAATTCTAGATGATCGTAACGAACGTCCAGGCGTTAAATTTTCTGACCTTGAGTTGACCGGTATTCCACATCGTATTGTGATTGGTGAAAAAGGCTTGGATGCAGGTACTTTTGAATATAAAGGTCGCCGTGATGCTGAATCTGTAAATATTTCCAAAGAAGAGTTGTTGGCTAAAATCGCGAAATAATTTTGCTTTCTTAATAAAAAAATCCCGTCAAGTGCGGGATTTTTTATTCTTTTTAACTTAACAGAATTTATGTCCACCGAAGCAGTTCGGTTGAAAGTTCTGGCCTTTAAGTTCTAAATTTTTCAAAGGAAAATCAAGAAGTGCCGGGTTTTTAATTTCTTTCACATCTAAAGCTCCATCAAATACACAATTCAAAAGACTTCCACATGCTCTGGGTTTTGATGTTAAATCATGATTAATCCCTGCAATGGTTTGTGCTAATACCGCATTAGTAATATCCACACCTTTATTTGGACTAATATCACCAAGATTTACCTCATCCTCGATTGCCATCCACCAACCTTGATTAGCAGCAACGGCAGCACCCGGCCAAAGTATTTTTTGCGATTGTAATGATAAAGATGCTGGGTTATTCAAATACAATGCATGGATTAAGCCAAGATCTTGATCCACTGTAATATCTGTTCTAAGGCCTGTCATATAGCCTGTAATTTGTTTATCCAGTGTAAGCTCAAATAAATCCAGTGGCTTTAAAATGGCCTTTAATGGGCCACTAAAATCAATTCTGTCAACTGTACCAGTCCCCTTTAATTTAACTTCACTCATTCGTGTTCCTGAAACTATAGTGGCTGGAATCACAAATGGCGCATTGGTACTTGTTAAATTAAAAGTATAATCATTCGATTTATAATGAAGTTCCAGATCCTGCCCCAATATTGTTCCCGTAACAGCACCTTCAATATATTTATTGCCAGTTGATGCATAGGTCATTGTTCTTGGATTAGTTACAGCTGTTCCTTTGGCTTCTTTAGTCTTCATATATCCACTAAAACTATTAATACCATTTGGTGTGGCCGTATTTTCTGTACCCATAGTCAGTAGACCTGAAATCTTTTCTGCACTTAAACGGAAACCCAAAACTTCACGTGTAGATGCCTGATTTGGATTTTTTATAGCAAATTGAACAAAAGGATTAGTAATCAAGGCAGAGGTCGCAGCACGATCCATTCCATTTGCAGAATTACCACTTAAGGAAATATGATCAATATCAATATCACAACCAGTTGCACCATTAATTCCTCCACAACCAAGTTGCAGTTTTTTAATATTGGCATTAATTTCCATTTCAGCTTCTAGACCCAATTTATAAAATGAGATATTTCTCTGGTCATATGCCTCTCCCAAATTATCAACTTGGTTAAATCCGGCCTGAACCTCCATTGACAATAAAGCTTGTCCATTAATATTTGAAAGCTCCTGATCTTCTAATGAGGTTAATGCAGATACATGACCACTCAATCCCACCATCGCCGCAACTAGACTCTTTAATATTATTTTTTTCATTTTTCTCATCCTGAATTTAGCGTGGTGTGATTCCCAGCGTGCTACGAATAGTGCCACCAGTCAGTGCAATACTTGCCATGTTTTGCATATTGCCATTGGTCGCCATCGCAAAATTGGTTTTAAATGGTGTCGCGATATTATTTTCATAATTGAGTTTGACCTGATTATCCAACGTTACGGTATCAGCACTGACACGAACTTTCCCATTAACACCCAAATGACCTTCCATCCGGTTAAAGTTGATCGAAGAAACGTTTAATGCTCCTGTTGTTAAATCAATATCTTCATTGGAGATACTAAAGTAGCTACCCAGATTAGCTTTATCTGCACTTTCTTCTGATGTGAGTGGCCTAAATTTAAAGTTTGCATCAAATGACAAAAAGTTGGTATCTGGTGAACTTGCGGTTGGATCTACCCCAGGAATAATCAGAAGCTCACCATTTCCATCGAGCTTAAAGGCAATATTGGTCAGTACATCATCACGTTTAGAAAAATTATCGTGAGGCACATAGCCTCCGCATTTACTGACTGATGCAGTGCTACAGTTATATTTAGATCCTGGTAATTGCCCCATTGCGAGCTCTGCTTTTGCTGCAATCAGTAATTTATCGGCACGAATATAAATCCCTTCATCTTCATAGCCAATAATCCCTTCAGATTTAATTAAAGCATCGATATTTCTAAAGCCTGCATAATAGTTAACAGCTTCACCCTGTACACCGTCCTGACCATCAATCAATATAATTGAAGTTGTACTTGGCAAACCGGTTTTCTTGTCGACCCCGTATCCTTCAGTAGAGGCCATGATGTTATAAGCAATTGCCTGCTTATTATCTGTTCCATAAGTTGTTCCAGACAACGCGACATTGGCATTTAAATTATAAATAGGAATACCGATTCCCCATGAACCGCCATCCCCACCAAGTTCTGTCAAGGAATTATCTGAAATAAAACGTGCTTTCGCAGCAATTGCCTGAAAGTCCATTCCTCGTACTGCAATAAAAGCAAAATCCTCTCCATCTCCTGCTGTACTCAGTGTCTGTTTCAGTACATCACTACTATGCCCCAAGGTTTTTCGCATATTTTCATTGATGATAAAATCGAGACTTTTAGCCGTAATAGTATTTATATAAATATCACCAAAATCGATATAGGCATTTTTACCATGTAAATTTTCATCAGCATTCCGTGTTGTCAGGGGCCTAATATTGGAGAATTGGACTGCATAGCTTCCATGGCCAGTATGACCAATTTCAAGCACGGTAGGCGCGATGTTGCTTGGGTGACCACTAGCAGCACCAGTAAAGTCGGCAGATAAGCCCAGATGCAACCCCCCTTCACCCACCAGATCGCTATATCCTGCTGCAGTTTTGTCTTGACGCTGTAAAACACCATTTAACTTGTTACTTACATCAAAAGTACCAATCTGGGTTTGATCGGCATTCATGGATAATCTGGCATTGGTCACCGCACCTGAAGCCCCAAGACGCATAATATTTTTACGTTCGTTATTTGGCGTGTTATAACGCAAGTCAATATTAACGCCAGGATTGGTCGGATTAACCCGGCCAATAGCAATATCAGTGGTATCTTCAACACGTTTTAAATCCACGTAATGGTCTTGATTGCCATTTCGGGTAGTGAGTACAACACCTTCATTGGGGTCAATGTACATATAGCCCTGACCCGCAAAATTAAAGTTAAAGTCATTTAAAATCAGGCTATTTTCACCTAATTTATGACTAATGGTGGCATTTTTAAGTTGAAAGTCAATACTGGCAATTGCCTCTTTATTAAATAAACCTGCAGTAGTTTGTAATAGAACACTAAGCGGCGTAGAGGTACTAATCCCTAATGCACCTAGACTTTGACTAGATTGTACGCCAGCAGTCCGAATACTATTCGCAGACTGGCTACATGGATTGGTCGTACAGGCTGTCTTTACCAGTTTTAAATCTGCAGTGGCTTGAAATGGTGAAACACTTGCAGCAAGCCGAAGTCCTGCCCCTTGTGAAGTAGCACCTACATCTATTTCAAGTTGACTAATAATTGGCTTATTATCTTTTCCAATAATTTCAACATTATGTAGACCTAAACCCATTTTAGTACTGGCAGTTGGATTGGGATCATACCAATTGACTTGAGCAATGTTGGCTTTAGAAATTTCATGAGTAATCACCATACCATCTTGTCCAGTGACTTCGCTCAATTCCTGCTCTTCAATGGTTTCAAGTGCATAAGCTTGCTGTATAAGACACATGCATACCGTTAGTAACTTCAACTTTATTGTTGTTTTTTTCATTTTTATATCCTTATGCTGTACTTGACGCTGCGATTAACAACGACTTTGTGCCCCACCTGTACAGTTATAACCAAATATTTTCAAATTACCGGACATATGCAGATTTCCATGAACATTCAATCCCATAAAACCTTTTTCGGCCCCCTTATCAAATGAAGGCACATCTTGTGTCGAGGTAGAAAAACCGTCTTCGGTATTATAGGTGCGTGCTGTATAAGTGTCATAAGTACCTGTATTGGCATAACCTTCTAGTGCACCACCCCCTGTACCCGTTTCAATCGACACTGTACTGAAACCCAAGTTTCTGATTTTCAAAGGTTTGTCATCATAAAAGCTGACTTTCATCGCTGTTTGCGGTTCATTACGATGATTAATGATGGTTGTTCCATCGATAGAAAACTTGTCAATCTGAATCGTGCCCTGAATACCTTTAAATACTAACCATTTTTTATTCCCATTGGCATCGACATGATTATTTGGGGCTATTGCCAAACGGCAAAACTGTTTTGTTGCACCACATGTTGTCGGATCTAAAACATAAAATACTTCTAGTGGATTATCATTTCCATCAAGTCGAGAAATTGTATCTTTGGTTAAATCTGTGGCGTAAATATGATTTAAGGATAAAGTCCAGTTAAGGTCTGCTCCGCCCTGTCCTACTGTCTCAGTTAACTCTTGCTGATTAAGGACTTCCAATCCGGCTTGACTGAGCATAGAGGTACATATCAATGCGCAGAGGGTCAATAATTTGGACATTTTTATACTCCCTTACAGACCAGTTGTTCTAATTTTTAAATGCTGAATCAGTACGCCATCAATGACTGCAGACCCAAAATTCTTACTTATACCATCAGTACTCTTGAATACGACTCCCGTGGAGTTGGGGCCATCTTTGGCGCGCAGCAAATTTGTTCCTGGGATACGCTCTGTAGTCCCTATTGAAATACTACTGTGAGTGGCGTTACGGCCTTGATAAAGCACGGTCGCATCTGAAGCATTATTTTTAATCGGCGTACCACAACTATAGACATTACAGGTTGAACCTTTTAAATCAGATTCTCCTAGTCCACCCCCATAATTCTGATAAATTTGATTATAGATAGCAGGAATATTTGGAATACGTGTCACTTCTAAAATAATATTATTGCCTTCTGAACCGACCACAAAAGGCTGATACATATTACCGAGCACCAGGTTAATATTTGGACTATATAAATATAAACCCTCAGAATCATGAAATATGGGAGCAGCACTTCCGTTTAAGGCTGGGGTCGGGACATTACCATCAAGTGCATCTGTTTTTGCTGCGGTACTTAGACGAATACCTTTACTGTTAAGATTGCTATCGCTACTGCTTAGAGTTTCTGGCCGATCATTGGTATTTAAACGAACGATACTTGCCATTCCTAAAGTTTGATTATAGTCCTTATTATCCGATTCCAAGGTTTGGAATAACCGAACTTGCGAACCATTTAAACTGAGACCATTGGCAACAAATTGCGTTCTTAATCGGTAATTTGTATCAAGCCCTGAAGTGGGCCCACCTGTTATAGGATCGACAACATTAGAGGAATTAAGCTCACGTGCAAAAATATCACTCCAAAACCCCAATTTAATATTATTATCACTTTCATCTGGAGCAATCTTGGCAAGAGGCGCTTCTAGAGCAATATAGCCTACATCTTTAGCAGCGTCCTTAAACTGTTTGACGCTTTCAGTTCCTGCCCGGAATAACCAAGGATTATCTGCAGATCCCCAACTAAAACCCTGATTACTGTATCGCGTGCTCAGCGAGTCATCACTTTTTGATAATGCCAGACCATAAATGAAAACATCTGCCTTGGTACGCAGGCTTCCAATATTGGCATTTTGTGCAGCAGCTTTTGCCATATTTATTGCATTTCGTACAACTTCATCATGCACGGTATTACTGGCTGTTGTTGCCTGTTCTTTCGCATAATCTGCAGCCAACTGATTTAGCATTTCAGTGGTCTTGGCTGCAAGCTGACTATCTACTGTATTTTTAATGACATTTGCACGAACATAGCTTGGAAACTGCTGTTTAAAACTTTGGTAAAAAGGTGAATTTGGAAGATTCGCTGCATAATTATTTCCGTATAACAATTCAATCATTTCCAGAGTATTTTTAAGTGCAGCTGCTTTCGACCGATCAGTTAACCATGGGGTAATTGACTCTTTTGTTGTACCATCATTTACAAAATTCAAGCCAGCTGAACTACCATTATAATAATCAGCATAACGCTGATCATAATACTGTTTCATAATTGGTGAATCGAGATATTGTTGGACTAGACTACCACGATAGCTAGCAGCATATTCAGCTGTAATTTCACTCGCTACGCGGGTACGATTGTCTGTAATATAAGCATCTCGGCTTGATGCATACGTATCTCCATATACATGGTTATAGATTCTCGCACGTTCAGCTAGATAAGCATTATGGTAAGTATTGCTATAAACTTTATCGTATAAACGCTCCCCTAGCTTTTCATAGTTTTCACCAGTTGGAATAATGCGAATAAAACCCGTATCCGCCTGTCCCGGATTTTCAATACCTCTGGCATAACTGGAACCAGCAGAAATATCTTTAGGGCCTTGAAACACCATTTTAAAATCATCAAGTACGAGCGCAACCCCCTCACCCGTGGTGTCAGAAAGAGAAGAATCTGATAATTCCTGCATCGCATGCGCAGAAGGCAACAGGATTAAACCAATTGTCATTGCTAAATAATTTTTGCGAAATTTAAATAGATCTTTTATCTGAGTCATCTCACTCTTTCCTTTTTATCCGATGCTCCGCATCTTTATGTTTCAGCTTCCCAGCCGCTACATTTTGTTTTTTATGATGCATTGCATCTTTTTTATGGTTATTCGGAATCTATTATGCTGACTTTTAATACAGATGCCAAAGTCAATTGAAGTAAAAACCTGAGTTTCCGATGAATGAAAATCTCAAAAAAATAAACGGGACATATAGTCCCGTTATTCAATATTTTAAACTGCTTAGGTCTTCGGCAAAGTAACGCCAGTTTGGCCTTGATATTTTCCGCCACGATCTTTATATGACGTTTCACACACTTCATCAGACTCAAAAAATAGCATTTGTGCGACACCTTCCCCTGCATAAATACGCGCAGGAAGGTTGGTGGTATTTGAGAACTCTAAAGTTACATGACCTTCCCACTCTGGCTCAAGCGGAGTGACGTTGACAATGATACCGCAACGCGCATAAGTCGACTTGCCCAGGCAAACCGTCAGTACATTACGTGGAATACGGAAATACTCGATGGTACGGGCCAATGCAAATGAGTTCGGTGGAATAATACAAACATCCGATTCAATATCAATAAAGCTGCGTTCATCAAAGTTCTTCGGATCGACAATTGCAGAATGCACATTGGTAAATACTTTAAATTCCCGTGCACAACGCACGTCATAACCATAGCTCGATACGCCATACGAAATCAGCTTTTGACCATTTTCATCCAAACGTACCTGGTTTTCTGCATACGGTTCAATCATGCCGTGTTTTTCGCTCATTTCGCGAATCCAACGATCAGACTTAATTGCCATTGATATAATCCAAAAATCTTAAGAACAAGTTATTGCGACGTACTTTAACTGAAATTGCCCCCAATGAAAATAAGTGAAGCGCTTGCAGCCACAGTGGATAAAAAATTGCTGATAGATATCAGCTTATAAACTTAAAAGTGCAGAATAGCTTAAAGGAATCGAAAAGCTCATTAACACCAGTGATGCGGTTTTTTGCAGGTTTTTTTGATTGAGCCAGCGACTGTTTTTTCTGGCCAGTATTGAGCCGAGGAAAGTCCAGAAGAATGCAATCGGAATCAGCAAAACCAGGAATACTAACATATGAGTCACATAGTGCTGACTGCTTTTCCAGACAATCACCGGAAAGATCGCTGAAGCAAATAAAAGTGCTTTAGGATTTAACAAGGTTGCCAGAAATAGTTCTCGTGCACGAATCGAGACATTTTCAAAATTTTCACTGAGTTCTGCCGTGCGCCATAATTTCACAGCCAGAAAAAGGATATAGCCGGCACTAAACAGCTTGAGAATGGTCGGCAAAAGCGGAAGATGAACGGAAATTTTTCCGATCAGAATGCCCCAAAAGCTAATGGCAATCAGATAGCCAAAGGCTTCAGCAGGAATTAAACGAAATGTTTTTTTAAATCCGACCTGTATGCCTGAAGATGCCAATAAGGTATTGGTTGGGCCTGGTGTTAAAAGAATGGTTGCCACTAAACCAATAAAAAACCATGAAATCATAGTTTGACCTCGCTCTAATCCGCGTAGCATAGAATAGTTCGGTCAATGCTGCAAAAAAATAATTGTAAGAGAACATATAATCAGAATTCACACTGAATTAAATCAATTTAATTCAATCACTTGAAACCATTTTGGGACCAATACGCAACAGTCATTTCAGTCAATTTTCTTAATTTAAAGCTGTTTATTTCCGTGAATTATTAATAAAAAAGCCCTAACTTGAATTAGGGCTTAAATATGTGAACTCTCTATTTAATGGGTCAATTAGAAAATTCGGCTCTGATCTTTTTCGGCCTTAGGTAGCTGCGCTGCAATTTTTTCTGCAATCAGCATATAGCTTTCGGCTGCATCATCTCCGGCAATGACTGAAGGTGTGCCAGCATCGGCATTTTCACGAATTTCAGCATCTAAAGGTAAGCGACCCAATAATGGAATATGATATTGCTCAGACAGTTTATCTCCACCGCCTGTGCCAAAAATCTGTTCTTCAAAACCACAATTTGAACAGATATGGGTCGACATATTTTCAATCACGCCCATGATCGGAATTTGCACACGGTTAAACAGTTCAATGCCTTTGGTCGCATCGAGTAGGGCCACGTTTTGTGGTGTGGTGACAATCACTGCCCCGGTTACCGGAATGCGCTGTGCCAACGTCAACTGGATATCCCCTGTACCGGGTGGCATATCAATCATCAGAACATCAAGATCTGGCCATAAGGTCTGGTTAAATAATTGCATCAATGCACCGGTGGCTTTCGGTCCACGCCAAGCCACTGGAGTATTGTGATCACCAGTTAAATGGCCAATCGATAACACTGCCATTCCATAGGCTTCGATAGGGACAAACTGTTCCGCTTCGATCATCGGCGTTTTGCCCGCATTACCGAGCATGGTCGGAATACTCGGACCATAAATATCGGCATCCAGCACACCGACCTTTAAGCCTAATTTTTGCAGAGCCAGTGCCAGATTCACTGTAGTCGTCGATTTACCTACACCGCCCTTGCCGGATGACACCAGAATCACATTTTGAATACGTGGATGTTTTGGTACATCACGTTGCTGAGGTGCAGCTTTTTGAATCGGTGGATTATTGGGATCAGCTTCTTCTTGTTTTGCAGGCTGGGCGGAGGCATCCACCACAGGGGGAAGATTGGGTTTTGCTTCTGCTTTAGGCTGACTGGAACAGCTTTCACCTTTGGCATGCTTATGCCCGCAGCCATCCGATTTATGACTTTTAGGCCCAGTTTTTTGCTGAATCACATGCATATTCAGTTCTTGAATACCACATTTTTGCAAAGCTTGCGCCAGTTCATCATGGATTTGTTGCAGATCTTGTTTTTCTTCAGGATAAGTATTTAAGGTGATTTGTAGGATCTCAGCTTGAACATTGACCTGAGTAATACGCTGTTTGAGCGGATCATTTGAATTTGGCAACAGATAGTTTTGCAATACTTTTTGCACAGCTTCTTCGTTCACCTCCTGCGAAGGTGAAAAGACCGATTTGAGCGAAGAAAGCCACGACATAGGTTACTCCAAAACTATAGATAGATATCCGAATGGCATAGTTTAACGGGGTTTTCGCTTAAGGTTAAGCACTCTGCCGAGAAGATCGAGGAGATATCTGCAATTTCCAACCATTTTACTTGGTTTTGTTGGATTGTAGCGGATAGGCATGCTAAAAGTGAATCAATCAAAGTAAAGCCAACTGGATTCTTTTTGATGTGAAAATTGATGTAGAAGGATTTTTATTGATTTTAGGTGTAGCAAGCCACTTTAACCCTCTTTGATTAAAGTGGCTCTACAATAATCACAGTCTATTTATGATTTTTATTATTTTCAGACTTGTGCTGCTGATCCTTGGCATTTTTATCCTGATCTTCTTTAGATTCACTCTTGTCAGACTGACCTGATTTCGAGTCTGAATTTTGAGCTTTGGCATCTTTTTGCTGATCAGAATCATTGCCCTGAGATTGATTTTCTTTCATTTTATTCATGCTATCAGTTGCCATCTGTTTCAGCTCACCCAGCTTGGTAGAGGCTTCACTGACTAACTCAGTAATCTTCTGTTTTGTATCTTCAAACTTATGTACAGCCTCATCTTTTAAATTGGCCATGCTTGCCTGTTGATCGGTCTGAGCTTCTTTAGCATTTTGTTTATCTGACTGATTCGATGATTTATCTTCAGTGCTATGATCAGCTTTTGCCTTTTTTGCGTCATCTGAACCTTGATCATCATTTTTCTGGCCGTTGGACTTGCCATGTTTTAGCTCATTCAGAAGTTTTTCGCCTTTTTGTAATAGCTCCTCACCAATCGCAATTGCCTTCACTTTTAAATCATCCATCTTAAAGCTTTCAGTTTTGTTATCTGATTGCTCATTTTTCGAATCATCTTTTTGATCAGATGGCTGCTCTTTAGAGGCTTTATCCTTCGATTCCGAGTCAGCACCTGTATCTTTAGAGTTTTGTTTACTATCAGAATTTTCATCAGTCTGGTGTGGCTTTGTGTCTTGTGTATCATGCGACTGATTGTGCTTCTGGTCATTCTGGTTTTGCTTTTGCTCTTCTTTGGCTTTCTGATTTAATTGTTTCTCATGTTGTTCTTTGTCTTGATTTTGCTTTGAACTATTGCTCTGGTTCTGCTGAGTCATGAGGTACCCTCCTTAGGCATATCATATAAACAATCAGCCATTTTTTAGCACAAAGTGTGGGGCAAATCGGGCGCAGTAAGCAAACTGCAACAAAGCCTGTACATGTTGTTGCTATTGTTTGCAGTCTGTAGCATGAGCTGCGCCCAATCAGTATTGCAAAGTCAATAATCCAACTCTTTTGGATTCTGGCGATTCAAGTCCATCAATTACTTGAGGTTTCGACAAAGCCTGGCTTGGTAAGCCTGTCAGCACATTTTCTTTGGCTTCTCACTCAAATGCCGTTATAACATAGTTTCCAAAGCCAAAGAGTCAGTGTTGCCAATTCACAGCAGATGTTTATAGGATGCAAATGCATCAGGAGATATTATTTCAAGTCAGATACGCAAGGTGCTCATAAAGCTCACCGCAGAGAACAACCAGATCAACAGAATGAAGCTGCGTGCTTGATTGAAGTTGTCGACATCTGTGCCATGTAGCATGTTATGACGGGTCATGGTCACATTCGAGCTTGAATCCATTTTATAGGCAGCAAGTTCAGCAAAATACGGATTCAGTTCAATCGCAATTTTAGACTTATGCCACAGGCTTTTAATTTCATTGCCTTTTAAACCCGGTACGATTTTATAGACATCGACAAACTTGGTGCCATTTTGCTTGAGGAAACCTGCTTTGATCAGGATATCTGTCAAAATACCTTCGAGCTGCGCATAGACATTTGGAATACAACCGCTGTAAAAGCCAAGTTTGTACATTTTCAAGCTTTCAAGCAGCACCAAACGGCGCTTGGCTTTGATGTCTTCATCAATCTCTAAGGCATCAAAGGCTTTCAGCATTTCAGTTTGGAAATATTCGCTATTGATCATATCGAGTAGCTTAAATTGCTCAATATCTTCAAACTGGTGAGTGGCCGGCCAAAAATGCATCAAATTTAAAGCATCATTGGCAAACTTCGCGCCAATGGGTTGATCGAGCTGATCTGCCAGCACTTGGAAATAAGCATCTTGCGCGACTAAACCCGATAAGTTTTTGATTAAAAGTGTATGTTCATCTGCCGAGATGTCTTCAAGATAAGCTTCTGCATCTTTTAAAATCTGACTGCCCAACTGTTTTTGACTCGCTGCATTTTGTTTAATACGCGTGACAGGTTGGTCAAAATCAAAATCATCTTCGTCAATCATGGTTTTCTAGCTCAAAGCTTTTAGATCAATGGCTTATTATCACTGTTATTGGCAACGCAATATAGGGAAATCTACATTTCCAAGACATTCTGTAAATACAAAGACCTTTCGACACGAATTCGCGGTGAAATGGAATTGATTCGCTTAAAGGATTGCTTTGTATTCGGACCTGCATCAGGTAAAATCATCCACCTTGCATAATATACGAATGAGAGAGTCATATCCGTGCGTAATATCTTAGTCACTAACGCCCTTCCATACGCCAATGGCCCGATTCATATGGGTCACCTACTCGGTTATATCCAAGCTGATATTTGGGTACGTGCGATGCGTGCAATGGGTCATGATGTGACTTATGTCTGCGCGGACGATGCTCACGGCACAGCCATCATGTTACGTGCTGAAGCCAACGGGATTTCACCGGAAGCACAAATTGCCAACGTGCAAAAAGAACATATTCGTGATTTTGACGGTTTTGCAGTGCACTTCGATCATTATGATTCTACCCATAGCGATACCAACCGTGCACGTGCATCTGAAATCTATCTCAAAAACCGTGATGCCGGCAATATCGCGGTTCGTCCTGTCACCCAGCTTTTCGATCCTGAAAAAGGCATGTTCCTCTCCGACCGTTTCATTAAAGGCACCTGCCCGAAATGTAAAGTAGAAGATCAATATGGCGATTCATGTGAAGTTTGCGGTGCAACTTATAATGCAACCGAATTATTGAACCCACATTCGACTTTAAGCGGTGCAACACCTGTCGAAAAATCATCTGACCATTACTTCTTTAAGTTGCCGAATTTTGGTGAATACCTGCAAAAATGGACACGTGATGAAGGCCGCTTACCGGTCTCGATTGCCAACAAATTAGATGAATGGTTTGAAAATGGCCTGAACGATTGGGATATCTCGCGTGATGCGCCATATTTCGGTTTTGAAATTCCAGACGCACCCAACAAATACTTTTACGTGTGGGTCGATGCGCCAATTGGCTACATGTCGAGTTTTGAAAACTATATCAAAACCAAACGTCCTGATTTAAGCTTTGATGACTACTGGAAAAAAGATTCTAAAAATGAGGTGTATCACTTCATTGGTAAAGACATTGTGTATTTCCATGCGCTGTTCTGGCCGGCAATGCTAGAAGGTGCTAACTACCGTACGCCATCAGGTTTATTTGTAAACGGTTTCTTGACTGTCAATGGTCAGAAGATGTCGAAATCTCGCGGCACATTTATTAAAGCGGAAACCTATTTAGAACATTTAAACCCTGAATATTTACGCTACTACTTCGCGTCGAAACTTTCGGATAAAGTTGAAGATTCTGACTTGAATCTGGATGATTTTGTGCAGAAAGTAAATTCTGACTTGGTTGGTAAAGTGGTCAACATTGCCAGCCGTTGTGCGAAGTTCATCAATACTAAATTTGACAATAAATTATCTGCAACTTGTGCAGAGCCTGAATTGGTTCAAAGCTTCATTGATGCGGGTGATTCAATCGCAGCGCAATATGAGTCACGTGAGTTCTCTGCTGCGATTCGTGAAATCATGGCACTTGCAGATAAAGCCAATCAATATATCGATGAGAAAAAGCCTTGGGCGCTGGCGAAGCAGGAAGGCCAGGAACAACAAGTACATGACGTATGTTCTGTCGGTATTAACCTGTTCCGTCAATTGGCTGTTTATTTGGCTCCGGTGTTGCCAATACTGGCGCAACAAGTTCAAGATTTCTTGCAATTAGAATCTTTCAACTTCGCTTCTCGTGAAACGATTCTGCTGGGTCATGAAATTGCATTGTTCCAACCATTGATGCAACGTGTAGATCCAAAAGCGGTTGCCGCAATGGTCGATGCGTCTAAAGATTCTTTGGCTGCCCCTGCTGAAACAGCAAAAACGGAAAAGAAAAAAGAGAAGAAAGCATCGACGAAGCCTGAAGCTAAAGTCGGCGAAGCTGAAATTATTAATATTGATGATTTTATGAAAGTTGACCTGCGTGTGGCTGAGGTTTTGGAAGCTGCAACGGTTGAAGGTTCTGACAAACTTCTTCAATTGACTTTAAATGTAGGCGAAGCTGAACCACGTAATGTATTTAGCGGTATTCGTGAGTTCTACCAACCTGAAGACCTAAAAGGCAAATTGGTGGTGATGGTGGCAAACCTTGCACCACGTAAAATGCGTTTTGGTATTTCTAACGGTATGGTGTTGGCAGCGGGTAATGGCGACGGTGTTTGGGTGATTTTACCTGAATCTGGTGCTCAACCGGGTGATAAGGTTTCTTAAGATTTAGACACTTATAAAAAGCCCTGCTATATTCTAGTGGGGCTTTTTTATATAAGTTATTTTAATGAATCTAGAACTAAAAGAAATTAATGAATCAATAAATGCTATTTCTAATTCTATTGATCAAGGTGCTTGGCAAGAAGCTGCTCTAAGAAGTGAAATCATTTTCGACTCTCTAAAAAAATTTGCGAAATCAGAAATAGTTTTGCAACTTCGTTTTAATTTAGCAGGATTATTCATTGATTCAGGTTTTTTTCTAAAAAATAAAGATTCTATTTCTAAAGGAATACAAATTTTAGAAGAAGATTCAGAATTTTATGCAATGAAATTTAATGTTAGCTATTTTTATAATTTAGCAAATGCTAAGTTATCCATTGCAAATGATTGCGGATATAAAAATGATCTTGTTAGTTATGAAGAAAGTATTTTATATAGTGAAGCCAAAAATCTCTATTGGCAAGTTTTAAAACTATAGATAAAGATGCGGAATCTTCTCTCTATTATCAAAATATAATTAATTTGGCTAATACTCTAAAACAGCAGTATCGATTTTCCGAAGCGATGCATCTGTATGAGAAAATAGTCCGAACAAAATTAGATTATCCTGAAGCCTTTATCAATAGAACTACATGCTTAGAAATGTTTGATAAATTTCTAAATCATCGTAGTGAAAAAATGATTCAAGAAATTATAAAAGGTTATACCTTTGCATATTTTTCCCCATTTTCACCCAATGCATATAAGCAAGGTTACTTAGAAAAAATTCATTTTTTACAATCACAGATTAATAATTTTGATGAAGACACTGATATTAAAAAAAATAAAGAAGAACTATTGCAAATGTCTAAATTTAGACAATGGTGTATTAAGGAAAATTTAACACTTAATGTTCATGGCATGTACTGTTCATGTATAGCTAATGAACGAGATAATTTAACATTATTAGAAGGGATTATTTTTTCAAACAAAATTCTTCAACACGAGCAGTATTTGAACCGCATTAAAGCTGAATTTTCCCTAGTCAGAACTTTATACTATGAAGCAAAATTTACTGATAGTTCTATATTTGATTTTGAAAGTTGTTATTCGGAACTGCATGAACAAGAAATTATAAATATTGGGTCAGAGAAATTAAGGACGTGTTTTAGACTATGCTTTTCTATACTAGATAAATTAGCAATTTTTCTTTGCCAATATTTCGGATTAACAATTAATAAAAATACCGCTTTTAATAATTTTTGGCATACAAATAAATTAAAACTTGAAGAAAAAGAAAATTTTGCTTTGATTGCAATTAATAGTCTTATATACGATCTAAATGAAAAAAATGGGCAATTTGGATTTTATAAAATTTGGCGAAACTCGCTAGAGCATCATATTTTATTTTTAGTACCTGATTCATTTGAGTTCTCAAATGATTCGACACATACTTATGTAAAAATCAGCGATTTTGAAAGTAGTCTTCAGAATTTACTTCAATTTACTAGATCTGCTATTTTTTCGACTGTGTTCGCAATTGTTGAAGATTTACGCCAAACACAACCTAAAGATCACGTAAACGCAATGAGTATTACAATACATAAGAAAGATTTTAATCAAATTTACTAATATGATAAAAAAGAAACAATCCTTTAGAACCTAAAAGAAATCTATGAAAACTATAAAACCATTATTCCTAACGCTAGCTCTAAGCAGCCCTTACCACCCAAGCAACTGAACCCACAATTATCCAACCTCAAAAACAAGTCGCTGGCTACTACCATCACCAAATCGGCAACACCCAAATCACCATCCTACTCGATGATACAAACTACTTAAACCCATCCATGTTTAAAGGCTTAATCAATACATAAAAAAGCCTCTATCTCTAGAGGCTTTTTTATTGCTGGGTCACTTAGCCTTGCAACACAAATTCCCAAATCACATAGCCCAGTCCAAAACCAAGTAGTGAATATAAGGTAATAATGAAAAATACAAAGCTGGCATTGTTTTTTCTTTTCCAAAAACTCATCGCGACACCCAAAGCTTGTTCGTAATACCCTATGTTAACGAGCTTTTAATAAAAAGTGAAATACATCTAAGCATTTTATTTATAATAATATTTTTACAAAAAACACATTCTTTACTTTCAAAAAATCAATATACAGATTCACACTGAATTTTTAGTACAGATGCTAAATCGCCATTTCGATTTAAAAAAATAGTAAATATATTCATATTCTTTTTTATCAATATCCATGCTAATACATAGAGTTGACTTTAATTACATAAGAATAGCCATGAAATACCTCAGCTCTTCTCTTGTCGGATCACTCCTTGCTTTAGGTTCATTGGCAGGTATTTCCCCAACACACGCACAAACGCCTTCCACTTTAGAACAACAAAAACAGGTTCCCGGATATTATCAATACAGCTTTGGAGATTACCAGATTACTGCCCTGCTGGATGGCACCAATTATTTAGCCAAAGCCTTGTTTAAGGATATTCCTGAAGCAGAAGTGAATCAGATTTTAAAAAAATATTATGTTGACCAAAGCAAAGGCATCCAGACCTCCGTCAATGCTTTCCTGGTAAATACAGGCAAAGAACTGGTCTTGGTGGATAGCGGTGCTTCTAGCTGTAATGGGCCAAACTTTGGGTCTATTTATTCAAATTTACAGGCATCTGGACAAAAGCCTGAGCAAGTCAATTCAATCTTATTAACGCATTTACATCCTGATCATGTTTGCGGCATCAGTAATAACGGCGTTGCCAATTTTGTCAATGCGAATATTTATGTATCGCGAGCCGAACTGGATTTCTGGATGAATCCTAAAAGTGTAGAAAAATTACCAAAAGCAAAACAGGCTGGTTTTTTGGGTACAGTCGATAAAATCAAGAAAGCCATCGCACCTTATCAGGCCAAAGGTCAGTTAAAGACCTTTAAGGCTAGCGATAAAATCCATGGTTTTGATGTGATCAGTTCAGCTGGGCATACACCGGGACATTTTGGTTTTAGCTTAAAATCCAAGGGTCAGGAGATGATATTTATTGGGGATATTGTACATTCCCATACCATTCAGTTTGACCGTCCACAGACCGCTATAGATTTTGATATCGATCCGAAAAAAGCGGTTGAAACCCGCTTAAAGTATTTTGCGGAATATGCAAAGAATGGCCAGACGGTGGCAGCACCACATTTACCATTTCCGGGGATTGGGCATGTCTATTCTAAAGATGCTAAAAGCTACCAATGGATCCCCTTGCATTTTAAAGATTAATTTCAAATGATCAGCTGTCCCTTGGAAAGCTAGCAAGAATGATCACTTTCCAAGGATGAGGACTTCAACTGTTGAAACTATTTCATTCCGAAAATAAGTTTTAGTCCGAGCACGGTCATCACCGCACCTGCTGCCCGGTCAAACAATGCCTTAAACTTTAAATACACACGGCGCGGCTTTTCAGCAGAAAGTGCGACAGCCACGAGTGAGCACCAGCCAGCATCAATAAAGAAACATAAAATGGGCAAAGCAAAGTAGAAATAGTTCGGAATTTCTTTTGGTAATAAGGCGGTAAAAATACTGGCCAGCACAATCGCAATTTTTGGATTCGACAACTGCGTGATTAAACCTGTGGTAAAAGCGCGACGTAAAGACATCTGTTTGGTAATGCTCGAATCTGCCTCAATCGGATCTTTGGCATGCTTAATAATTTTAAAAGCCAGCCAAAGTAAATATAGCCCCCCACAAATTTTTAAGGCCAGATAAGCCGACGGCACAGCCAGCAAAAATGCCTGCAAACCCAGTACTGCCAGCAAACCGAAAATTGCTGCACCTAGACCAGTCCCCAGTGCAGTAAATAAACCATGTTTACGTGAAATCGCAATTGAATTTTTTGCCACATAAATAGAAGTCGGCCCGGGACTCATCGCACCTAACATCAGGGCAACAGCAATTGAGCCTAAAATCCAGAATGATTCCACGAGATAACCTGACTTAAAAATTGAAGGATTATTTTAAGCAAAAACCGAATCATTTGCTTTAAAAATTTCAGTATTGGTCAGGAATTTTAGTTACTGTAATGGCCTACTGTTTTAACTGATCCTGAGCAATGAATTGCGTGTCTAACAGTTGGTAATCCTGATCATGTACCGGTACACCACCAATAATCATGGTACGGGTCTCTGTTTTAGGTTTATTCATCGCATCATCACAGCCCGACAAACTGAGCATTACACCAACCAAAACAGCATAGGACAATATTTTCATTATTCTACCCTCCTCAGGGTTTCCTGTATTTAGATTAGCATCCCTGCTTAAATAATCAGCAGAATATTTGTGACATTCTGCGTCAATTTTTATCTCATGCCTAAAAATGACTTATTCTCAATCCCTAATCTTTACTGCTTTCGCTATAATGGCCGAATAACTGACTGTGTTAATTTTTATGTTTGCAGAGATTGCCCAAAATATTCCCGATCAACAGATTAATTTTCACGATATTATTTTAACAATACGTCGTCTGGATCTGGTACATCCGCAAATTTCAGGCAACAAGTTTTTTAAACTGAAATACAATTTTCTGGAAGCACAAAGACAGGGTTATCGGCAGATTCTCAGCTTTGGTGGTGCGTATTCCAATCATATTGCGGCCACTGCATTTGCCGCACAGCAGTTTGGTTTTCAGAGTGTGGGGGTTATTCGGGGTGAGGAGCTGGCCCATCGGCCACTCAATCCGACTTTAGCCACCGCACGGCAGTTGGGGATGCAGCTACATTTTGTCAGTCGTGAACACTATCGTCGCAAGCAACAGCCTGAGTATCTGGCCGAACTCGCACAACAATTTCCTGAGCATTATTTCATTCCTGAAGGTGGAACCAACGCTTTGGCCATTCGGGGCTGTCAGGAAATTTTGAGCCCGCAAGATACTCAATTTGATGTGGTTTGCTGCGCAGTAGGCACTGGTGGAACCATCACCGGTCTGATCGAAGCCAGTCAGGCGCATCAGCAGGTTTTAGGATTTTCAGCGCTGCAAGGCTCTTTTTTAAAAGATGAAGTCGCGCAACTAACCAGCAAAACCAACTGGACTATTCTGGATGATTATTGCTGTGGCGGCTATGCCAAAACCAGCACAGCCCTCATGCAGTTTATTCGGGATTTTGAAATCGAATTTGCCATTCCACTAGAGCAGGTCTATACCGCTAAAATGTTGATGGGCATCTTTGATTTGATTGAAAAAGATTATTTCCCAGCAGGATCTAGACTGCTGGTGATTCATAGCGGTGGGTTGCAAGGCCGTAACATGGATACTACTTCTACAATTGCTTAAGCCTGAATCGGTTGATTATTATTCAGCGCAATCATCCCTTTGACCAAGCGGTAGATATGCCAGATAAAGACCAAAAATATGATTAGAAATCCGATCAAGATCATAGTTAATAAGCCACCAACAATATAACCCAGCAAACTGACCCAGAAGGTTTTAATTTGCCAGTCCACATGACTTTCCAGCCAGGTGCCGCGCATTTCATCACGTTTAATATAGTTCATGATAATGGCTATAAATGGGGTCACACCCAGAAAAAACCCCAGAATATAAAGAATATAACTGATCAGGTTGTATTGTTTTAGATCCTCTGACGTTGCCATAAGCCCTGCCTTATTATTGTGACTTTTGTAAAACTGTACAAAAACTATGCATGATTTTAAGCCGACTTACAAATATTTTATGTTTAAACTCTAATACGGATTGGCAATCAGCCTGTTGATTGTTCAGGAATAGAGAAAGCGGAAATAAAATTGTCTATAATGCTTTCCTTTTGTTCTCCCTCGAGTGTTTTATGTCTTCCAAGCAATACGATGTTCTCGTCATAGGTGCCGGTGCTTCAGGTTTAATGACGGCGTATATGGCTGCACAACGTGGACGTAAAGTCGTAGTGGTGGAAAAAGCCAATAAAGTTGGCAAAAAAATCCTGATGTCTGGCGGCGGTAAATGTAATTTTACCAATCTGGAGGTCGAACCAAGCCATTATATTTCGCATAATCCACATTTCGTCATTTCAGCATTAACGCGTTATAGCAATTGGGACTTTATTGGCCTGGTCTGTGAATATGGTATTGCTTATGAAGAGCGCAAACATGGACAACTGTTTACCCTCAATGGTGCAAAAGATATTCTGTCGATGCTGTTGGCAGAATGTGACAAGACCGGTCTGGTCGATCTTAAAACCAGCTGCGAAGTAAAGGCAGTCAATCCAGTCGATGATCAAGGATTTCAAGTCGCTACATCACTTGGATATTTTGAGGTTGAATCTGTGGTGGTGGCATCGGGTGGCTTGTCCATCCCGACGCTGGGGGGTTCGGGCATTGGCTATGATATCGCAAAACAGTTTGGACATCATGTTTATCCAACCCGTGCCGGTTTGGTGCCCTTCACTTTCTCTGATGGATTTAAGGAGGTGACGACTCGTTTGAGTGGCAATGCCGTAGAAGCGACACTCTCCAATGAGCTCAACAGTTTCACCGAAGCACTGCTGTTTACCCATCGTGGTTTAAGTGGCCCAAGCTCCCTGCAATTGTCCAATTACTGGAATGTCGGTCAAAGCTTTCAAGTCGATTTCTTACCAAGTGTAGATTTACTGGATTTCTTTAAAACCAAAAAACAAAGCCAGCCCAAAGTGTTATTGCGCACTTTACTCAATGAGTTTTTACCGAAAAGTGTCGTGGCTGAATTACAGAGTCTAATCTGGACTGACGTCACTGAAACCGCAATTGGCAATATCAGTGATAATCAACTGGAGCAGATTGCGACACGGCTGCATGGTTTTGAAGTGAAACCATCCGGAACAGAAGGCTACCGTACTGCGGAAGTGACTTTGGGCGGTGTGGATACCAGCGAGGTTTCTTCAAAAACCATGGAAAGTCAAAAGCAGAAAGGCCTGTATTTTATTGGTGAGGTGCTGGACGTTACCGGACATTTGGGCGGCTATAATTTCCAATGGGCATGGTCATCTGCGCATGCCGCATCGGAATATATTTAATCAATAGATCATCAAGACTGATATTTAGTTCATTCCAGATAATCTGTCTTAAACAGCTTGAGATTGGCCGTATTTCCTAAACGGTCAATCGTCAGCTGCATTTTTCGAGTGGCTTCTCGCAAATATAGCGGTGCTTCATCTGCTGAAGTGTTCTTGAATGTATATGATAGTGTTTGCCACATGATGTTGATCTCCCTTTTTTATATTTTTAATGCAAGAAGAATACCAAAATCATTTTAGTATTCACCTGAATAGTATATATTTCTTAAAGGCCAAATTCTATTGTTTGTTATTCAGCAGAATTCTTTCAGTTAAATTCGTCTGTATCAGGTATTTTCCTATCCAGCGCTCGCTCTGACTGCTCGTCCTGTTTGCTCTTCACAAAAATAAATCGATAGGCCGCGGTAAAAAAGCCAATGGTAATTCCCGCGATAACCAAAGGAGCCAGAACTTTGTTGGGTTTCTTGCTATTCATTTATTTTTCCTCGTGACTGAAAAAAATCGACCACATGAGCGTGGCCGATTTTGGTTAAAAATGACAGGTTATTTCAGGTCATCTTTTTTCTGAGTGGAACGATCAATATCGACATTTGGTTCTTTTTCTCCGGTTGAACCAAATGGATTATTGACTGGCGGATGAGTCGGATCGACTTTTACTGAATCAGGTACGGCTTGATCCGCATCCGGATTGACCGGATCAATACCCAATGATTCATCATCCTGCGGTGCAGTGGTGAGGATTGCCGGTGTGGTATGCGATAAGTCCGTACTCATTGGCGTAGTACCCTCTGCGTCTGAATCTTGATTTGGCACAATACCTGCTCCTGGCGTAGTGGTTGAAGAATCAGTAGTACCGGTCATGTTTTGTGAACGGTCGGAGTATTGTCCCATTGATGTATCTGTAGAACCCATCCCCATCGCTGCACCTGTCGTGCCTGCCATGTCCGTTGTACTTGAAGTACTCTGAGTACCTAATCCTGAAAATATGCTGTTTTCAGCTTGATCTTTGACTGGATTCGGTTCTTTGGCTTCGCGTTTTGCTTTATCAATCAGATCTGTTAAAACTCGCTCCGCAGGCTGACGACCACCCAGACCAAAAGCCAGAGCAAATGCTACTGCGACAGCACCCAGCGTTAAACCAAATGCCAGGTTCACAATCGAGTCGGCAATACCCATGGCACGTAGACCCATGGCAACGACCAAGCCCATAATCAGGACACGCACCAGATTCGCTAACCAGCGTGAGCTGTTATATTCACCGCGTTGTACGATGTTCGCGACAATATTTGCCAGCCAGAAACCGATCACCAGAATCACGGCACCGAGCAAGATGTTGGCGCCGAAGTAAATAAACATCGCAATCAGGCCGCTCACCTGTTCAAAGCCGAGACGGTCTGCTGCTTCGGACACTGCAAATAACATGGTGAACAATACGATCAGATAACCGACCACACTCGAAAGTTTAGTGGTGCCTAAAAAACGCTGTACATCCAGTTTGGCAGGAATTTCATCAACACCTGTACCCGATACCACTTCAACCACCAGACGTGCGACCAGTTTAGAGACCACATAAGCCAGAATCAGAATTAAGGCAGCAGCAATAATATTCGGAATGGCATTCATGATTTCATACAGCATCGCCGTGGCAGGCTGAGAAATCGCTTCGACACCCAATGCTTCAAAAGCAATAATCAATGCAGTAATGATCACGACAGCGAAGATGAATGAACCAATCACCTGTGCCACATTGGAATTTTTGAAAATACCTACTTTTTCAGCTTGTTGTTGTACATTCAGACTGTTTAATAGGCCTTCAACAATACCGCGAACAATTTTTGCCAGAATATAACCGACAAAAATGATCACTGCAGCAATAAAGATATTTGGTAAGTAGCTTACGACATCAGTCAGCATATTCTGAACTGGTAACAACAGACCGTTGAGTCCCAGAATAGACAGTACGATTGGCAAGAACAGTAATAAAATTAACCAGTAAGCAATTTCACTGATGTTCTGACTAATGGGACTGACACCCACTTCAGCACTGAGTTTTTCGTCTAGTTGGGTTCGGTCAAGTAGCTTTTGTAGCCCTATTTTCACCAGGTTGGCGACAATCCACCCTATGAATCCGACTGCAATTGCACCTAGTAACTGCGGGATAAATAACAGGAATTGCTGAATCATATTACTGAAAGGACCACTGATACTGGTCAGGTTGAGTACATTCAGTGAACCAATTACGGCAATAATCAGAATAATCCAGAACACCACCCGGGCAATAATACTTTCGATATTAGAGCGATGGCCTGTCGCCGTATTTAAGTGTGTATTGGTTCCAAGTTTTTGCAAGACTTTCTTGACTGCTGCCGAAACCAGTAATGCAATGATCCAACCAATGACTAATATGGCAATTGCACTCAGAATGGGATGAAACTGATCCCAATAATACATGGCGTCGAAGCCGCCACGCGGACTTCTCATATAATCATTCATGTTGTTTTACCCTCTTTGTTATTAAGCTATTTATCTGAAATCGGGAGCCTATCCTTGAAACATTCAGCCCCTTCTTCTTTCGGATTCACCTTCAGATTTGATGTTTTTAGACTTGAGCCAGCTAGCTATCATTAGCTTAAACATCACAATATATTGCAAAAAAGCCCCAGTGGTTTCACTAGAGCTTTTGATATATGTCTGAGTTATCGAGCCGCCTGTGCATCATCTGTCGCAGTTGCTGTTGCTTCTGTTCCATCACCTAGCGTTGCAGTAGCTTCTGTAGGTTCACCGACTGGAGTCGTATTGTTTGGTGTCGCAGGTTGCACATTAGGGTTCGGATGTCCAGCAGGTGCATCATTTGCGTCTGGATTCATGTCAGCAAACATATAGAACAGTAATGCCAGTAAAAAGATACCTACCAAAATCAAGATGTAAACAGGAATACGCTTTTTTTGCGTCACTGCTGTCTGATGATCTAAAGGTGGTTTTTTATTGAAATCATCGACCATAACCATCCTCACTCTTTGTTATTCATAAGTAGATTTTTAGCATAACAAGCAGTTACAACAGCTTCTGTGACAAAACATGGTGAGATGGTGACGGGATGTAAGTTATATGTATGAATAATATTTAGAATAATCTTTAAGCAAGCGTGTTTATTTTTAATTCACTGATCGCTACTGGTTGATGGTGAACAGGTTTAACTCAGCATTATCCTGCTATTCATTTTTCCCTCATGTGAATGACATAGAAAATTACTGGCAGATCAACACATCTAATTGCTTGAATAATTGCAACACTATTCGCTTAAACCTTCTTATAGAGCGATATAAAGCGTATCAGAAAAGAAAAAGGCTCTATAATCACGCTGATAATGAGGTTTAGCTTCTCCATTCTTTTCCAATCCCAGTTTGCTTGAGTTGCCTGAGTGGTATGCAGTCCTTTGAAATTCAAGAGCTTCAGTACGCGACCTCAGGGCAGAACCAACACTAAAATTTGCGCTAAACAATAGCACTGCTCAGTTTCTATAAAATGGGCTATAATGTGTCCCTCATTTTTTTATTTCATCGAGCTCTATGGCGTATCGTCAACAAAGTGTATCGTTGGATCTTGACACTGATGTCACCCACCAATGCACTTTGCATCATACTCGCGATCAGCATCTGATCGGGATTATCGAATTCAGTAAACCGAGTTTTGCACTGCGCTGGCAAGACCTGGAGTATTTCCGTCGTCGTACTGAAGAGTTTTCCGTGATGCCTTTCCCGGACTGTGTCAACGCAATGATTATCGATATCCGAGATGTAACAGCATGGCTTGACAATGAAGTGCCAATTATTCCATGGCGTTTATTGGAAGAGGATTGTCCGGTACGCTTAGTCGTCCCTGCGGATCGTCTTGAGCACTACGCTGGATTCTTTGAACCGACCTGGCTCAGTTCCGATGTCGAAACGGCCATTCAAGAAATTCGTGAATCGATGGATATGTTTGTGCATTAAGCTTGAACCGATAAAAAAACCTCCAGTTTGGAGGTTTTTTTATGACTTTTTCTTTCTTATGCTTGTAGTTCAATCTCTTTATTTATTTGCATTCCTTTGAGCATCTCGCAGATTTCCTTTTCTGATTCAGTAACATTTCAGCAATAAATTCAGCTTGAGTCATGCTTGAATCATCAACTAAGATGAATATAAACGAATACTTAGACTTTATAGCAATAATCAGAATATTGTCTTAGCAGCGCCTGAAAACGGGCGTACTCATAATAATTGAAAATGAAAAATGGAGTTTCACGATGAAAGCAAAGACTCAATTCGCTACGCTGCTGTGTGCCAGTGCCCTGACCTTGGGACTGAGTGCCTGTAGTGATAATCAGGCACCAAGCAATCAGCAAGGCAGCCAGAATACTTCTGGCACGCTCAATAAGATCAAACAGTCCGGCACGATTGTATTAGGTTATCGTGACTCCTCGATTCCATTTTCTTATATCGCTGACAATCCGAATCAGCCGGTCGGCTATGCCCATGACCTGCAACTAAAAGTGGTCGAAGCCGTCAAACAAAAGCTGAATCTTCCTGATTTAAAAATCCGCTACAACCTGGTGACCAGCCAGAACCGGATTCCACTGGTCTCCAACGGTACGGTTGATCTGGAATGTGGCTCGACGACGAATAATAAGGAACGCCAGCAACAGGTCGATTTCTCTGTTGGCTTTTTTCAAGTAGGTTCCCGTCTATTAACCGCAACCAATTCTGGTATTCAAGATTTTAGCGATCTGAAAGGCAAAAAACTGGTGACCACTGCCGGCACCACATCGGAACGCTATATTCGTCAGCATGAAAAAGAATTGGGCATTGGTGAAATTATTTCGACCAAAGACCATGCAGAATCCTTTTTAATGCTGCAAAGTGGCCGTGCTGCTGCCTTTATGATGGATGACATTTTACTGGCGGGAGAAAAATCCAAGGCTAAAAATCCGCAACAATGGCACATTGTAGGTACAGCGCCCATCAATGAAATCTATGGCTGTATGTTACGTAAGGGAGACCCCGAATTTAAGCAGGTGGTAGATGACGCGATTAAAGCCACATATAGCTCCGGTGAAATCAATAGCATGTACCAGAAATGGTTCCAGTCGCCAATTCCACCGAAAAATATCAACCTGAACTTTGCCATGTCTGATGACTTGAAGGCCCTGATCAGCACCCCGCATGATCGCGATCAATAGACTCTGAATCTTATTCATCTGCTTAAGCATCACCTGTTTAAGCCCATTTTGGAGTGATCATGAATTACAGCTGGAATTGGGGTGTCTTATTACAACCGACCGGGATTGGTGATAGCACCTATCTCAACTGGATCATGACTGGCCTCGGCTGGTTAGCGGTCATTGCGATTGTAGCCTGGTCGATTGCCATGCTCTTGGGTAGCCTGCTGGGCATCATGCGCACCTTGCCCAGCCCAACGGCCCGGGCGATTGGTAGCGCTTATGTCACCATTTTTCGGAATGTGCCTTTACTGATCCAGTTATTTATCTGGTTCTATGTGGTTCCGAATTTTCTGCCGAACAGCATTCAAAGCTGGTGGATCAATGATCTGGGAGCCAATACCACGGCGCTGATTTCAGCCAGTATTGGTTTGGGACTGTTTACCGCAGCGCGGGTTTGTGAGCAGGTGCGTACCGGGATTGAAGCCATTCCACCCGGGCAGATCAATGCCGGCTATGCTATGGGGTTTAGCACCACACAATTATATCGCTATGTGATTTTACCGCAGTCTTTTCGCATGATCTTACCTCCCTTAAGTTCTGAGCTGACCAACTGTGTCAAGAACACCTCGGTGGCCTCACTGGTCGGGGTTGCGGAACTCATTTCCCAGATGAAAACCATCAGCGAATATACGCAAAATACCATTGAGATTTACACCTATGTCACCCTGATTTTTATCCTGATCAATGTCTGCCTGATTGGCTTGATGAACTTTCTGGAAAAGCGCCTTCAGGTGCCCGGTCTGATTGCGGGGACTAAATAATGGAATGGTTCACTGCATTTTTTCAGGATTTACAATTATCCGCACCTGCCCTATGGCATGGTCTGAGTATTACTTTAAAAGTCTTATTTTTTGCCACCATTGGCGGGGTCTTTATTGGCACCTTACTGGCATTAATGCGGCTGTCTTCAATCAAGGTGTTGAACTGGATTGCCAAGGGTTATGTCAATCTGTTCCGTTCGATTCCCCTGCTGCTGGTACTGATGTGGTTCTACTTCGCTGTGCCTTTTATCTATACTGGGGTGACTGGAAAATATCTGACCATGGATACGGCACTGGTGTCCAGTATTGTGGCTTTTATGCTGTTTGAAGCCGCCTATTTTTCCGAAATTGTCCGTGCCGGAATCCAGTCTATTCCGAAGGGACAAACAGATGCGGCCTCTGCCCTCGGCATGAGCTATGGCCAGTCCATGCGCCTGATTGTACTGCCTCAGGCCTTTCGCAAAATGACACCGCTATTATTACAACAGACCATTATTTTGTTTCAGGATTCCACCATGGTGTATGCAATTGGCCTGCTGGACTTTTTCCGCACCAATTATGTGCGTGGTGACCTGATGGGTTTACTCACCCAATATATTCTTTTTGCCGGTTTGGTCTATTTCACCATCAGTATGATCGCCACCTATATTGTTAAAAAATTACAGCAGAGGTTAACTGTATGAACGAAGCCAAAGTCATGATTGACCTCCAGCATGTCAGTAAATGGTATAAAGATTTTCAGGTACTGACCGACTGTACCACCCAGATTCGGCAAGGTGAAGTGGTGGTGGTTTGTGGTCCTTCCGGTTCAGGAAAATCCACCCTGATTAAAACTGTCAATGGTCTGGAACCTGTTCAGCAAGGCAGTATTCTGGTCGATGGAATTAAAATTAATGATCCGAAAACCAATTTAAATAAACTAAGAAGTCGCGTGGGCATGGTATTTCAGCATTTTGAATTGTTCCCGCATCTCAGTATTACCGAGAACCTGAGCATTGCCCAGATCAAGGTATTGGGTCGTTCTGAAGCCGAAGCCAAACAGAAAGGACTTGCCTATCTGGATCGTGTCGGCTTAAGTGCACAGGCCAATAAATTCCCGGCACAACTTTCTGGCGGACAACAGCAACGTGTCGCGATTGCCCGTGCGCTGAGCATGGATCCGATTGCCATGTTGTTTGATGAACCAACTTCTGCGCTTGACCCTGAAATGATTAATGAGGTGCTCGATGTCATGGTCGGTCTGGCCAAAGAAGGCATGACCATGATGTGTGTCACCCACGAAATGGGCTTTGCCCGACAGGTTGCCAACCGGGTCATCTTTATGGATCAGGGAAAAATTGTGGAAGATTGCAGTAAAGATGATTTCTTTAATACAGCGCGTGGTGAGCGTGCCCAGCAATTCCTGAACAAGATTCTGCACTAAGCTGTCATTATTCACCTTGCAGATAAAAAAGCTCATCCAAGGATGAGCTTTTGACAATCAGCAATTCAGACTTACCAATAATTCTCGACTGCAATATTGCCTTCACCACGCCGGTTCATGATCAGGCCACGGGCTTTTAAGGCTTCTTTGGTATCATCGACCATTTCCGGGTTACCGCAAAGCATGACATGGGTGGTTTGCGGATTGAGCTGCATACCTGCGGCTTTTTCCAGCTCGCCATTGGCAATCAGCACCGGTAAGCGGTCGTGCAAAGGTGCATCAGGCTCACGGGTAATAATCGGAATAAATTTAAATCCGCTATGTCCTTCGCCAAAGGTTTCGGCAATTTCCTGAATCCGTTCCACATAAGCGAGTTCAGCCCGGCTACGCACGCTATATACCAGATTGATTTTTTCGTATTTGCTCCAGGTTTCAAAGTCTTGCAACATACACAGAAACGGTGCCAGACCAGTTCCAGTGCCCAGTAACCACAAGTCTTTGGGCAAGGGCAACTGATAACGGGCCAGCGTCAGATAACCATACGGAATTTTTTCCAGAAACAGCTCATCCCCTACTTTAAGGTGCTGTAAATTGGAGGTAAATTTACCTTCTGGAACCACAATCGAAAAAAACTCCAGAGTTTCATCAAAAGGAGATGACACCACCGAATAGGCACGAACCACCAGTTCATCTCCCACTTGCAGGCCAATACGCGCAAATTGCCCCGCAGTGAATTTGAAGTGTGCCGGGCGTGTCATGGTGAAACTGAATAATGTATTGGTCCAGCGGTGTACAGATAAAACTTTTTCTTGGCTAAATTTTTCAATTGACATGATTTCAACGTGGCATGAAAGACTGTGCTCATGGTAGCATGGCAATATAATTTATTAATATTTTTTAAATGTTAAGGCTCTACTCATGCGCATGACTTTACGCCAATTGGCTGTTTTTGTAGCAGTGGCACAAGAGGGTACCGTAACGAAGGCTAGCGATGCCGTCAAACTTACTCAAAGTGCGGCTAGTATGGCTTTAGCAGATCTGGAAGATGGTCTGGGTGCTCCATTATTTGACCGTCTAGGCAAACGTTTACAGCTCAATGACTTGGGGCGCTTTCTTCTCCCTCAAGCGCTGGAAATTTTAGGTCGATGCGAATCTTTTGAACAGGTTGCGAAAGGTGAGCTTCAAAGTATCGATTTACGTTTAGGTGCAACCCTGACCATTTCAGATTACCTGATTCCTGACCTGATGGCCGATTTTCTAAAAATTCAGCCTCAAGCGCATTTACAGCTGCAAGTTGGTAATACCCGTCAAATGATTGAAGCGGTGAATCAGTTCCAGCTGGATCTGGCCTTGATCGAAGGCTCCTGTCATCTGCCACAACTGCAATGTATCCATTGGCGCGATGATGAACTGGCGGTGTGCTGTGCACCGGATCATCCCTTAGCGCAATTGAACCGTGAGCTGACCGCGGAAGATTTCAAATCTGTAGAGTGGATTCTGCGCGAAGAAGGTTCAGGTACTCGCGAAGTCTTTGATAATGCCATTTTGAAAGATGTGCCGGATGCCAATATCCGTCTGACACTTGGCCATAATGAAGCAATTTTGAAAATCGTAGCCGGCGGAATCGGCATGTCCTGTATTTCCAAACTTGCGATTGAGCCTTTACGCGAGAAAGGTCAACTGGTGATTCTCAATACTCCGTTCTGGTCTCTAACGCGTCCATTGTTTATGCTGGTACATCGCCAGAAATATCAGGGGCCAGGCCTGAGAGCCTTTATGAATTTCTGTGAAGCTTAAATTTGTTTTTCAATCAAAAAGCACCTTAAGGTGCTTTTTTATTCTATCTTAAAATTGGCTTTCACACGGGATGCCATCGCCGTCACCATCCATTTTAGTATTTGGACAGTTCCGGATAAAAAATAAAGCCTCTTCGTAAGAACCCATCTGACTACAGTGTTCTCGACCATCGCATTTAAATTGAGATATAGATGGCGAAGCCGTTTCTGGAGTTTTCAGATTAACCGGGTTACTTTGGCTTGGTACCTCAGTACCGCGATTTTCGAGGTTCTTTCTGCCCTGTTCAGATAATCCTTGCATAGCTAGATCACCTTGCGCTGCTCGCTGCTCAGCGACAATTCGTTGCTGCTCTACCATCAGTCCTTCAAGCTTTTGCTGTTTTTGAACTTGGTAGCTTTGGTATTTGTTATAAACAAGCCCAACAAGAATCGCAATAATAATTAATCCCGATATTGTGATTAGTTTGGATCGAGTTGATAATTTTGTCTTTTCATAACGTGGAGAAACATGTGCTTCAGGATCTTCATATAAATCATTATTCTGCTTAATAGCCAATTTTGATTTAATATCCAGCCGGATAATATGGTCTGCCTTAAACTTTCCATTATCTTCAACCATTAAAAACTTTAATTTTTCCCCAATTTTTAATGGAATATTTTGATTGGGAAAGTCTTTAATATGAAAAAATAAATCTTTAGATTCCCCTTCGATTTGAATAAAACCAAAACCACGCGCTTCGTGATAGGTTTTGATTTTCCCCTCTTGAAACATAATTCACTCTTGTCTTTGATATTTTTAATAATTGTAATAAAAAATACATCGAAAAGCTTTTATGAAATTCTTTAATAGAAAAACCAAAAAAGCACTTATAGGCGCTTTTTTAAATTGAAGAATAGAGAAATACCGAGTTAAAAATAGAAAATTAAAAATTTCTGGTTTAAATTTATACTTCGCCCAAAATTATAAAACCAACTGCGGATACCAGTGCCAACCATAGCGTTGGGCTAAAAAGAATTGAACGCTTTAACGGAACAGATATTGTGGGTGCCAAAGATGGTAATGCCACAACTTCCGCTACAAACTCGTCCTGTACTTTGACATCTAGGCGTACCATATTGTCCAATATTATGGTTTCCTGATGAGGAATCATTCTAAATTTAAGCAGTTCTCCAATTTGAGGATCAATTTCAGGTGAAGGTAAATCCTGTAGCCTAAAACTTAGTTCTTGAGCGTCATCTGCTAACTCAATGCTGCCTGTACCACGTTCGGAATCATAAGTTTTAATTTTTCCATTCCTAAACATGACATTTATCCCTATAAATCAACAGATAGTATTTTAAGTGAGAAGGAATAGAGATGATTGTAGCGCTTTGGTAGACGTTTTATTGTTTGCGTAACGAAGTACAAGCTTTAAGTTACAAAAACTGATGTAAGACTATAGTTCATGAATTTTTAGATAAAAAAGAGGCGAAAATGCCTCTTCATTTAGTCAAATTCACGGTTAATTAACGCTTGAGATTTGATAGTAATGCGGAAGTAATTGACTGGTTATGTGCAGCGACCTTAGATTTTTTAGCTTTCTTTGAAGTATCCTCAACACGTTCAATCTTAATGGCTTTATACTTATCGCCATTTTCTACCACATTAAATTTCACGCGTTCATTGCGTTTTGGCTCGCCTTCTGCCGCAGGAAAGTCTGAAATATGGAAGAACACATCTCCCTCAGCTGAACCAATAAAACCAAAACCTTTTGCAGGGTCGTACTGTTTGATTTTGCCCTGATATAATTCATCTTTCATGCTGTTGTCCTATGCTGAAAATGCCCGATCTACATTATATAAAAAAGAGGCTGTAGTAGCCCCTTTTTTCGTCCTGTTCAAAAATTAGTCTTTCTGAACTGAACCAAAGATTTTATCGCCAGCATCACCAAGACCCGGAACGATATAACCATTTTCATTTAAACCGCTGTCGATTGATGCAGTGAACATGATCACATCAGGATGTGCAGCCTCTACACGCTTAATACCTTCCGGTGCGGCAACCAGAACCATAACACGAATGTCTTTACAGCCACTGGCTTTGAGTACATCAATTGCAGCTACAAGAGAAGAACCTGTCGCCAACATCGGATCAATGATCATCGCGATACGGTTTTGTACGTCTGGAACCAGTTTTTTATAATAAGTACGGGCTTCCAGGGTTTCTTCATCACGCTCTAAACCGAGTACAGATACTTTTGCACTTGGAATCAGATTTAAGAAACCATCCAGCATGCCAATACCGGCACGTAGAATCGGCACAACCGTGATTTTTTTACCGGCAATACGGTCAACTGTGACAGCACCATTCCAGCCATCAATATCATGTTCAACCATTGGCAGGTCTTTAGTCGCTTCATAAGTCAGAAGCATGGTCACTTCTTGAGCTAACTCGCGGAAGTTTTTGGTACTGATATCTGCACGACGGAGTAAACCGAGCTTATGTCGGATGAGCGGATGACGGATTTCATGGATTGCCACAGGAGAACACCTAAAAGGTTAAAGATAAATTTCCGCTATTATAAAGGCTTTTATTGATTTGTATAAATAAAAAAGCCCCCAATCATGGAGGCTTTTTTGTAATAACGTCAATCTTCGCAGATATTAGTTAAAACCACTTTGAACCAAAGTGAAAATGAATTGCTGTAATTCAGGTGATATTGCGAAGAACGCATATTTAGAAATCGCAATCACTGGATCTGGATAAACACCAATCACAAGTACCGCAAGTGCAGCAAGTAATACCATGATACCGCCGACTTTTTGACCCCAATGATTCACCGCATCTAGACGTGGTGTTTCAGGTGGTGTCATGTACAGCACGACCATCACGCGCAGGTAGTAATACAAACCAATACCTGAACCCAGAATAACCATTGCAGTCAGGAACCAGGCTTCGCCTGCAACCGCAGTTTTAATCACCAGGAACTTACCGATAAAGCCGGCAGTTAAAGGAATACCTGCAAGAGACAGCATCATTACGGTTAATACAGCAGTCAGGACTGGACGGCGCCAGAACAGACCACGGTATTCAGCCAGACTACCCGCTTCATCCGTATTGTTATACGGACTCGACATCAGCGTCACAACACCGAAAGCACCAATCGTGGTTAATACATAAGTAATCACATACACGTTTACACTTTCAAAAGTCGCAAAACCTTGAACCTGTAAGAAATCGGTATTACGTGAACTGACGATGGCAACCAGCAAATAACCAAAGTGCGCAATTGAAGAGTATGCCAGAATACGTTTCAGGTTCACTTGGCGAACAGCCAGCAAGTTACCTGCAAGAATCGACAATACTGCAATAATCGAAATGATCGTTACGAAGCTGTCTGCCAGGATTAAACCTGAAGACAAAACATAACGAACAAACAGACCAATCATCGCCACTTTTGCCACAGTCGCAAGGAAAGTCGCGATTGGTGCTGGTGCACCTGCGTAGACGTCTGGTGTCCATTTGTGGAATGGTGCCAGCGATAATTTAAATGCCACAGCAAATACAATTAAGGCCAGACCAATTATCACAGCTGGCTGACTGAATACAGTAAACAGTTTGCCCGGTTCAGCAACGAAACTTAAAGTACCTGTGTAGGCATAAATATATGCCATACCCATCAGCAGCATTGCAGACGCAGTTGCTGAAAGCACCAGATATTTCACACCTGCTTCAAGCGATTGAGAACGTTGATGTGTATATGCCAACAGGCCGTATACAGGAATCGACATCAACTCAAGGCTAATAAAGAATGATGCATAGTGCGAGCTTGCCACCATTAACATTGCACCCGCGACGGATATCAACATCAAGATATACAGCTCTTCACGGTTATCTTTATAAGTTTCGATATACGCGTGTGACAAGGTACTACAGGCAAGTGCAGCAATCAGAATCACAAACTGGTACAACATCGTAAATGGATCTACGATGAACAGATTCATCACATTGGCAGGTGCAAATGTGCCTGCCAACAGAACGAAAATGATATAGAACGCCGCTAAGTTCAGACCAACAACAGTCGTCGTCGCAACAAGATTATGGTTACGCTTGATTGCCGTCAGCAACATCACGACGATCGCAGTTAACGACACGATCATCACAGGTGCGAGCGGCATAAGCTCAGAAAAAGACATTGTGAAGTTCATGGCTTATTGGATCTCCACATTTTCAAGTTGAGTCGTTACCTGATCAGCAACTTCAACCACTTCTTGAACTGGAATGTAGCTATTCGCTAACCACGCCATGCTTGAGTTAGACACATCAAGGAAGCTTTGTGGGTATAGACCAAGCCAAAGTAGACCAAACGCGCAGATCAACAATAACGCGATTTCACGTGCATTCAGATCTTTTAACGGATGTGTATAGTGCTGTTTTTGCGCTTCGTTTGGCACACCAAACAGGGCTTTGTGAATCAGGATCAGACCATACAGACCTGCAAAGACCAGACTGATTGCCGCAAGAATAGTGAACGCCGGGAATTGTGCATAAGCACCCATCAAGATCAGGAACTCACCAATGAAGTTACCCAGACCTGGAATACCGACAAGCGCCGCAACAAAGAACATCAGGAAGAATGCAAGATACGGGAACTGACCACGCATCCCCCCCATCAAACGCATGTCACGCGTATGCACACGCTCATATACCTGACCACACATAATGAACAGTGCAGCAGAGGAAATACCATGTGCCAACATCATGATCATCAGACCCTGGAAGGTCAGGATGTTACCTGCGTAAATCGCAAGTAAAACAAAGCCCATGTGGGAAATAGATGTGTACGCTAGTAAGCGTTTCATGTCGGTTTGCTGGAAAGCACACCAGGCACCGTAGAAGATACCGATTAAACCCAGAATGATCGCGATATCTGCAAACTGAGCCGAAGCTGCCGGGAAGAACGGAATCACGAAACGCAATAAACCGTACGCCGCAGTTTTAATCAAGATACCTGCAAGGTCAACAGAACCCGCTGTTGGTGCTTGCGCATGCGCATCTGGTAACCAGCCGTGTAATGGGAAAACTGGAAGTTTTACCGCAAAACCGATGAATAAACAGATCATGAATGCATAAGCAAGCGCTGGAACCTGAGCGTCAAGCGTATTCGCCACACCTAATAAATAGTTGTAGTCGAAACGGATTTCGCCAGTCATGGTATAGCCTACAGTCACCAGACCCAGGATACCAATCAGCATCACCAAACCGGCAACCTGCGTGTAAATGAAGAACTTGTTTGCTGCATAAACACGTGACTTGCCTTCTGCCCCTTTATGACCCCAAAGGGCAATCAGGAAGTAGATCGGCACCAGCATCATCTCCCAGAAGAAGAAGAACAGGAACAGGTCAATCGCCAGGAATACACCGATCACACCACCCAAAGACCATAAAAGGTTCAAGTGGAAGAAACCAACGTTCTTTTGAATCTCACCCCATGAACAGCCGACTGCCAGCACACCCAGGAGTGCAGTCAAACCAACCATAAGAAGTGATAAACCATCCACGGCTAAGTGAATGTTAATGCCGAGGGTCTGAATCCAAGGCAGTTTGAATTCGGCAGCCCACGAAGGTGTCGCAGCGCCTAATTCATAGTTATAGGTACCAGTTTGCCAAAGGACGATGGTCAGAACCAAAGTCACCAGCATACCGATTAGCGCGATATAACGCGGCAAGTGTTGGTCGAGTTTATCGACCAACCAGCATATGAAACCTGCAATGAACGGAATGAGGATCAGAGCCGGCAAAATAATATTGTTTGGAGCTTCCATTTTATTTCCCCACGACCTGAATCACGATCAAGATCATCAGTAGGACAACGACACCGAGCCCCATACTAGATGCATATTCACGCAGTGAACCGGTTTGACGTGAACTTGTAAAGCTGTGACCACTTTTGACCAGTGCAGGAAGTACCAGCCATAAGCCATCAATTGGATCACGACCGAACAGTTTAGCGAACAGCAAATATGGCTTGACGAAAATCAGGTCATAAAGCTTGTCGAAACCTAATGCATTACGGCAGATATTGACCAGACCCGCACCCACAGAAGTGGCAGCAAAACGTTTGACTGCATTGTAAGCAAAAGCGAACAGCACCACACCGACCACAAGACCCGTCAATGCAACAGCAATGGCGATGTATTCAGCACCATGTGCACCTGCTTCAAGCGCTTCAGGAATAATGAAGGCTGGAATTTGGGCTGCATCTAGAATGCTCATCACGGGTGCTTTCAGTACGATTGCCAGACCTGTCGAAAGGACAGCAAGAATCGCCAGTGGCGCCCAGTAAGTTGCACCTTTGATTTCATGATAAGGCGTGTTTTCTTTGCCGAAGAATACCACCCAGATTAGACGGAATGTATAAATCGAGGTTAAGAAAGCACCTGCAACACCGACCCAGTACAGCGTGTTATACACTGGTAAACCAGCAATATGACTTTGCGTCCAGACTGCAGCAAGAATTGCGTCTTTTGAGAAGAAACCAATGGTCAGGAATGGAATCGCTGCCAAGGCACCGCCACCAATCGCGAAACATGCAAACAGGAATTTGTTCTTGTAGAACAAACCGCCCATCTTGAAGATGTTTTGTTCGTGATGGTAAGCCAAAATTACCGCACCAGACGACAAGAACAAGAGTGCCTTGAAGAATGCGTGAGTCAGCATGTGGAATAGACCCGCCTGGTATGCTTCAGCACCTACTGCCATAAACATATAACCGAGCTGACTCATGGTTGAGTAAGCCAGAATACGTTTGATGTCGGTCTGAACCAATGCAGCAAAACCAGCCACAAGCAAGGTCACCGCACCTGTGATCGAAATAAACACCATCACTTCTGGCGCAAGTTCAAAGACTGCAAACAGACGGCAGCACAGGTAAACACCCGCCGTTACCATGGTTGCAGCATGGATCAATGCAGAAACAGGTGTTGGACCTGCCATTGCATCGGCCAACCATGTTTGTAATGGGATCTGTGCAGATTTACCTGCCGCACCCAAGAACAATAACAATGCTGTCCAGATGGTCAGCGAAGAACTTTGCGTCATTACAGTCGCTGCATTTTCAACGATGTACTGAATGTTCAAAGTACCGAATTGCTGGAAGATCAGGAACATGGCAATCAGCAGGAATACGTCACCGATACGGGTAACAGTAAACGCCTTGATTGCCGCCAGACCATTTGCAGGGTTCTGGTAGTAATAACCAATCAGCAGGTATGAACACAGACCTACACCTTCCCAACCTAAGAACAATAACGCCAAGTTATCGCCAAGCACGAGAAGCAACATGCTTGCAACGAACAGGTTGAAGTAAGAGAAGAAACGTGCAAAGTCTTCTTCACCACGCATGTACCATGATGCAAAGATGTGAATTAAGAAACCCACACCTGTCACCATGCCCAGCATTAGTAAAGACAAACCGTCGAGCTGCAAGCTGATGCCCGGTGCAAAACCACCGACATTGAACCAGGTCCACAGGTGCTGAACATAGAGTTCTTTACCATTGTTAACAAAGTCCAGACCCGCAATCAGTGCAAACAGTGCCGATAAACCAACCGCACCGACACCAATTATCGCTGCAACATTTTCAGGAAGCTTGTTGCGCCCCGCCGCTAACAGGACAAAACCAATGAGCGGAAATAAAATTGTTAGATATAAATAACTCATCCGCGCATCTCACTAGCAGCATCCACATCCAGGTGATGGAAGCGATGATAGAACTGAAGGACGATCGCAAGACCAATACAAGCCTCTGCCGCAGCAAGCGTCAGGATCAGGATGAACATGATCTGACCATCTGGCTGTGCCCATGCACTGCCCGCCAGGACGAACGCCAAAGCAGCAGCGTTCATCATGATTTCAAGGCTCATTAAAATAAATAGTAGGTTGCGTCGCACCATTACACCGTAAAAACCCAGTGCAAAGAGAATAGATGCAACGATCAAACCATGCTCTAAAGGGATGTTGCCCATTATTCTTTTTCCTCTTCTGCATCTGGCTCACGTTTACCCAAATGGAATGCAGCTACTAATGCAGCAAGCAATAACATCGCGGCAACTTCAACCAACAACAAGTACTGCGTAAAGAGTGCTTGACCCACGGCTTTCGGGCCCACCATTTCCACACCCATTACCAGTGAAGGCTGTGCGTAATCAGAGTTTAATACCCATACCAGTACCAGACCGATCAGGAAGCTCATCAGCGCCGGATAAGCCCACGCCGATGAAGTTAACCATTTACGTTCTTGTTCAACGGTTTGTTCACCCAGATTCAGCATCATCACCACGAACACGAACAACACCATGATCGCGCCAGCATAGACAATAATTTCGAGGGCAGCCGCGAACGGCGCACCAACGATCATGAACATGCCTGCAACAGCAAGCAAGGATACGATCAGGCTTAATAAAGCATGTACCGGATTCGCGTTAGTCACCACGCGAACCGTAGAGACAATGGCCACAAGGGCCATTAAATAAAATGGCCACATCATGGTAATAGACTCCGTACATCAACAGGTGCACTTTCACGCTGTGCTTGACCTTTGTCCTTGCCTGCAACTGCCATACCGGTGACACGGTAGAAGTTATAGTCAGGATATTTACCAGGACCAGAAATCAGCAAGTGTTCTTTTTCATAGACCAGGTCTTGACGAACATATTCACCGAGTTCGAAATCCGGGGTCATTTGAATGGCTGTGGTTGGACAGGCTTCTTCACACATACCGCAGAAAATACAACGTGAGAAGTTGATACGGAAAAACTCCGGATACCAGCGACCATCTTCACGTTCTGCTTTTTGTAATGAGATACAGCCTACCGGACAGGCAACCGCACACAGGTTACATGCGACACAACGCTCTTCGCCATCAGGGTCACGTGTTAATACAATACGACCACGGAAACGTGGTGGCACGATTTCTTCGGCCGGCACTTCTGGATATAAAATCGTGTCACGTTTACGCGTTACATGGCTAAACACCATCCAAAGCGAACGAACAATCGATCCAAATCCAGCTAGAAATTTAAACATTTTGTTCTCCCTGCCCTTACCACAAGATCACGGCACCAGTCACCAACAGGTTGACTAGAGCTAATGGCAAGCAAATTTTCCAACCAAAGTTCATTACCTGGTCATAACGTGGACGCATTAATGAACCACGTGCCAACACGAACATCATTACAAAGAATGCTGTTTTGATAATGAACCAGAATGCTGCTGGAAGGAACGGAATTTCAAGGTTGAATGGCGCGAGCCAGCCACCGAAGAATAACGTCACGATTAAAGCAGAGATCAGTACTACGTTGACGTATTCCGCAACGAAGAACATCCCCCACTTCATGCCGCCGTATTCGACATGATAACCTTCAGCCAGTTCTTGTTCTGCTTCTGGTTGGTCAAATGGATGACGATGCGTCACCGCAACACCCGCAACCACGAAGATCAGGAAGCCAAGGAACTGAGGCACTACGAACCAGACATCACGTTGTGCTTCAACGATTTCACGCATGTTGAATGAGCCGGCAATTGCCACCACACCCATCAGCGAGATCCCCAGGAACACTTCATAAGAAATGGTCTGAGCCGCAGAACGTAAACCACCGAGTAAGGCGTATTTGTTGTTGGATGACCAGCCACCGAACAGTACTGCATAGACTGCAATACCTGCCATTGCCATAAAGAACAACAGGCCGATGCTCATGTCTGCCACACCTAGATAAGGTGAAACAGGAATAACCATGAACGACAGCACCGCAGTTGCCATCGCAACTGCTGGCGCCATACGGAAAGTCAGTTTGTCAGCAAATTTTGGTGTCCAGTCTTCCTTGAACATGATTTTCAGCATGTCGGCAACAATCTGGAACATACCGCCCGGACCGACACGGTTCGGACCGTAACGGTCTTGCCACAAGCCGAGTAAACGGCGTTCAATAAAAGACATCAACGCAGCGATCAATACCACAACCAGTAAGATCACGATCGCTTGAATGACTGAATAGGCGATTGGCCAGTTTTCAGCCCACAACGGCGTTTGACGGATTAATTCTTGTTCCATGAATTACACTCCAACCGCGACTGAAACAGGCTCTGCCAGAGATACCGTCGGTGCAAGACCGATTGGGTAGCCAATATAACCTGTCGGTAAGTATTCAATGACTTGTACAGGCAGAACAATAGAGGTCTCGCCTGCTTTTACTGTCATTGTCTGACCATCTTGAACATTCAAGCGGGCTGCATCCTGTTCACCGACCGCAAATACCGCTTCAGGAATACGTGTTTCCATTGCTGGTGTTTTTACGGTGAATTCACCTGAACCAAAGATATGGTGCATTGGTACCAGACGGAAGCTTTCAGCATTAACCAAAACAGGTGCCGGTGCAACAAAGGTACGTGCCGGAAGTTTTGCCAAACGGTCGAATAAACGAACGCCTGAATCACCACCTTTCAAATGACCGCCGACATTGTCCTGGAATTTGTTCCAGGCTTGCGGCGAGTTCCAGCCGGCAGACCATGCAAATGGTACCAGTGCTGAAGGTGTTTGAGTTCCGACATAACCTTCCATCGAGAAGGTTAATGCAGAGTCGTTGTCCACTGGCTGTTTTGGCTCATGGACAGACAATGGCGCGCGCATCGAAGTACGACCTGAGTAACGACGTGGTTCACGTGCTACTTTAAGACCATGGACACGGAAGCCCGCATCAGGCGCAACATCCAGAATGCCTTCAAGTGCAGGTACGTTTTTCGCAACTGACTCGATCACATCATCCAGCAACGTCCAAGAAATCGCTTTGCCTTTCACGCCTGTTTCCAAAGCGTGTAACCAGCGCCAAGATTCTTTGATTGCCAATTCAGGATTGTAGTAGCTCGGGTCATACACTTGGTAGAAACGTTGTGCACGGCCTTCTTGCGATACCACCGTACCATCACCTTCAGCAAAGCTTGCAGCAGAAAGCACGATGTCGGCTTTTTTCACTGTTTCAGTTTCAGAGTGATCCAGTACGATCAGGTCTTTGCCTGCCAGTGCAGCATCCACTTGTGCAGCAGGTAGACGACGATACAGATCGTTTTCAACCACGATCACTGCATCATAATCTTGTGCAAAGGCTTGCTCTAAGCTTTGACCACCGAAGATTGCCATACCCATCGAGTTCACTTCAGGAACTGTCAAGGTCAAGCCTGCATTACCCAGATTTTGTGCAACTTGTGCAGCAGCTTCCATGATTGATGCATCTTGTAAGCTGGTACCCGAGATGATCAATGGTTTTTTCGCAGCTTTTAAGGTGTCGGCAATCGTTTGTGCAAATGCTTTCGCATCGTCATCTAAACCGAGAATTGCTTCGCCCTTCACGCCCGCAGCAACAGCAAAACCTAAACGTGCAATGTCGTTTGGAGAAGCAACCACTTCGCCTTCGGCAACATCAGACAGACGGGTTTGTGTCGCAGCCAGGATGTAAATCGGAGATTTCGCATCTTGAGCAATACGTTGCACCGGCTCAGCCAACCATTCCTGGGTACGACGTTCCGCTGCCATCTCTTTGCCTTTATTTTTCGCAGCTTGGCGAACAGATAAAGCCATACGAGGCGCAGTTTGGGTTAAGTCTTCACCTAAGATCAAAACTGCATCATAGCTTTCAATTTCACGCATATTCGGGTTGTAAACACCCTCGGTTTGCATGATTGAAGCTGCAAGTTCAACCAGATTTTGCTCTTTTTGAGATAAACCTGTTGAGAAGTTCTCTTGACCCACCAACTCACGCAGCGCGAAGTTTGATTCAAGTGATGCACGCGGTGAACCAATCCCCAAAACTTTTTTGTCCTGGATATTTGCAATGACCGTATCAAGTGCTGCATCTACTGAAACAGTTTCTACAGTCGCACCTTTACGGAATTGTGGCTGACGCGGACGGTCTTCGCGGTTCACATAACCTGTACCGAAACGGCCTTTATCGCATAGGAAGTATTGGTTAACTTCACCATTGAAACGGTTTTCGACACGGCGAAGTTCACCATAACGCTCACCCGGAGAAATGTTACAACCTGAAGAACAGCCTTGGCATACGCTTGGCGCATATTGCATGTCCCATTTACGGTTATAACGTGCCGAATGAGTTTTATCGGTAAATACACCTGTTGGACAAACTTCAGTCAGGTTACCCGAGAATTCAGATTCTAAAGTGCCTGATTCTGGACGACCGAAATACACACGTGATGCGTTGGCATACACGCCGAAGTCCGTACCACCTGCATAGTCTTTGTAATAACGCACACAACGGTAACAGGCGATACAACGGTTCATTTCGTGAGAAATGAATGAGCCAAGCTCTTGGTTGTAATGGGTACGTTTGGTGAAACGGTAGCGACGACGGTCATGCTGCGTCATTACGGTCATATCTTGTAAATGACAGTGACCACCCTCTTCACAGACCGGACAGTCGTGCGGGTGGTTGGTCATCAAGAATTCAACAATCGAAGCACGGAAATCTTTTGCTTCTTTGTCTTCAATCGAGATGTAGGTATTGTCAGATGCAGGCGTCATACATGACATGACCAAACGACCACGGGTATCTTCCGGATTCGCGTATTGAGTCACGGCACATTGACGGCAAGAACCGACAGAACCTAAGGACGGATGCCAACAAAAGTATGGGATATCAATGCCAAGACTCAAACATGCTTGTAGCAAGTTTTCCGAGCCGTTGACTTCATACGATTTGCCATCGACATGAATTGTAGCCATAGTCGAATTCCTTAAGCTTGTTCTACGGAGCTAACTTGAGCAGCGGCATTCACCACCTTCGCTTCAAATTCGCCACGGAAATGTTTGAGTGCGCCCATGAGCGGTTCCATTGCACCCGGTGCGTGGGCACAGAAAGTCTTACCGATCCAAAGCTTACGCGTTAACTCTTGTAAGTGATCGATATCTTCCTGTTTACCTGTGCCATTTTCCAGCGCTTTTAACGCTTTCACTGCCCAAGGCAAGCCATCACGGCAAGGGGTACAGAAACCACATGATTCGCGTGCAAAGAATTCTTCTAGGTTACGTGTTGCTGAAACCATACATTGGGTTTCATCAACCACCATGAGCAGACATGTTCCCAAACGAGAACCTGCTTTCATGATGCTTTCCGCATCCATCGGAAGATCGATATGCTCGGCCGCCAGGAAGTCCGTTGATGCACCACCCGGTAACCATGCTTTCAGCGTTAAGCCATCGCGCATACCACCCGCGTGATCTTCAATCACTTCACGCGCAGTCGTACCAAAAGGCAATTCCCATAGACCCGGGAATTTCACTTTACCTGATGCACCATAGATTTTCGTACCTGGATCTTTCGATTTGCCCGCAGACAAGCCGATATACCATTCAGGGCCACGCAGCATGATGGCGGGTAAGTTGTTGTAGGTCTCTACGTTGTTGACAATCGTAGGACGACCCCAAGCACCTGCAACTTGCGGGAATGGCGGTTTGGTACGCGGGTTGGCACGACGGCCTTCAAGCGAGTTAATCAATGCAGTTTCTTCACCACAGATATAACGACCTGCACCGGTATGCACGTGTAACTCGAAGTTCCAGCCGGTACCCAGGATGTTATCCCCTAAGTAACCTTTGGCACGAACTTGCTCAAGCGCTTCATTTAAGTACTGAGCCGCTTCGATGTACTCGCCACGGATAAAGATATAACCATGGGTTGCTTCAAGCGTATAACCCGCGATCAGCATCCCTTCGATCAGTTGATGTGGAAGATCTTCCATCAACAAACGGTCTTTGAAGGTACCTGGTTCCATCTCATCGGCATTACAAATCAGGTAACGTGGACCTGAATTGTCATTTGGCGCCATTAGTGACCATTTGATGCCTGCCGGGAAGCCTGCACCACCACGACCTTTAACAGTCGCTGCCTTCACCACGTCCAATACATCTTTAGGCGACATCGACAGGGCTTTTTTAAAGCCTGCATAACCTTCGAGCGCTTCGTAATCATCTGCATTACGTACGTTCGCTTGTTTGCTTAAACGCCATGTGAGTGGATGCGTTTCCGGGTTACCGTCGCCATAAATTGGTTTTGGTTCAGTATTCATACATACTTCTCCAACAGCTGTTTCACCGAAGTCACTTCAACCAGACCGTGCGTGTCTTCATCAATCATTAAGGTTGGACCTTTGTCACAGTTGCCCAGGCAGCAAATTGGCAGCAAGGTAAAACGACCATCTGCAGTCGTTTGACCAAACTGAATGCCTAATTCGCGCTGGAATGCTTCTGCCAAAGTTTCCGCACCCATCAAGAAGCACGCAATCGAATCACATAACAAAATTACGTGACGACCGACCGGCTGACGGTAAATACGGTTATAGAAGGTTGCCACACCTTCCAGATCTGCAACGCTCATGCTCAGCATTTGCGCGATGGCATTCATTTGCGCATCATCTACCCACCCATTACGGCGTTGTACACACTTTAGCGCGTCCAGACATGCCGCACGTGGGTATGGATAGTGCCCCATGTGATGTTCGATATCGTGAATTTCGTCCGCAGTCAAAATTCCTTCAACGTTCACACGTGGCTTTTTATCAGTCAAAATCATCATAATGCGTTTACCCCTTAGCGATCCACGTCAGCCATTACGACGTCAATGGTCGCTAAATAAATGATTAAGTCAGACATGAGGCTGCCGTTAATCACAGAAGGCATTTGCTGTAAATGCGTGAAGGTTGGTGTACGAATACGGGTACGGTAACTCATGGTTGACTTGTCTGAAGTCAAGTAGTAGTTCGACGCACCTTTCACCACTTCCGCCATCACAGATGCTTCACCTGCCGGCATTACAGGACCCCAAGATACGCTTAAGAAGTGCGTAATCAAGGTTTCAATATCTTGTAATGTCTTGTCTTTTGGTGGTGGAACAGCCAGTGGATGGTCTGCTTTGTACGCACCAGACGGCATGTTGTCTAGACATTGCTTGACGATTTTCAGTGATTCTTCGATTTCACGGAAGTGAACCATGACACGTGCATAAGCATCGCCTTCGTACTCTAAAGGAACCTCGAAATCGTAATTTTCGTAGCCGCTATACGGACGATATTTACGAACGTCAAAGTCAATACCTGTTGCACGAAGACCAGTACCGGTTACACCCCAAGCCAATGCAGATTTAGCGTCATATTGCGCTACACCTTGTGTACGACCCATGAATACAGAGTTGCGTAATGCAGCTGTGTAGTATTCATTCATACGCTTCGGCATCCAGTCGAGGATTTCGCGAATGAGGTGCTGCCAGTTGTTTGGAAGGTCGTGCGCAGTACCGCCAATACGGAACCAAGCTGGGTGCATACGGTAACCCGTGATCGCTTCAATCGCGTCATAAATCTTTTGACGGTCAGCGAACATATAGAATACTGGGGTCATACCGCCGGCATCCTGAATTGCAGTACCAATAAACAACAAGTGGTTATTGATACGGAACAATTCCGACATCATCACGCGGATACATTGCGCACGGTCCGGTACAGTAATGCCCGCCATTTGCTCCACGCCCATCACATAAGGCATGTTTTGTGCACAACCACCCAAGTAGTCGACACGGTCTGTATACGGAATGAATGAATGCCAGGTTTGACGTTCAGCCATCTTTTCCACACCACGGTGGTGATAACCGATATCAGGCACACAGTCTTTCACTTCTTCGCCGTCCAGCTGCAAAATCACACGGAATGCACCGTGCGCAGATGGATGGTTAGGCCCCAAGTTCAGGAACATGAAGTCTTCATCGGCATTACCGCGCTTCATACCCCAATCTTCAGGCACGAAACGCAGATGTTCCTGTTCGTAGTCCTGCTTGGCCTTGTCTTGCAAATACGGGGTATATTCAGTCGCACGTGCAGAATATTCTTTACGTAGCGGATGACCTTCCCAATAGGTTGGCAACAAGATACGACGGAGCATTGGATGCCCTTCGAAATTGATCCCAAACATATCGTAAGCTTCACGTTCGTACCAGTTGGCATTTGGCCAGATGTTGGTTGCCGTCGGAAGATTCAGATCACTTTCAGCTAAGGCAACCTTAATACGAATGTCAGTATTACGCTCGAGCGACAACAAGTGGTAGAACACTGTGAAGTCAGACGCAGGTAAACCGTCGCGGTGCGTACGCAGACGCTCATCTACCGCAGACAAGTCGAACAACATCACGTAAGGACGTGATACTGTACGCAAGAACATTAAAACTTCTTGTACACGTGCGCGCTCAACCCAGACTGTCGGGAAATCCTCGAAAGTCGTTTGCACATAGAAGTTCTCACCAAATTTGGTTTTGAGTTCTTCAATGATGGCAAATGCTGGGCGTGAATCAACTGGTGTTGATTCTGGCATAGCAATGTCAGTTTCAGCCATTGGCTTGGCTTCCTATTTAATACAAATTCAGTCAACCTAAACGACAATTACACCCATAGCGGGTGCAGCAAAAAAGACCAGTCGTTTAAATTATTTAATTTCATCCATAGAGCGCAAGTTCTTCACAGCAACACGCTGATCTTTCTTACGGTCACGTTCCGGCATCATCTTTGGCTTATACACTGGCTTAAGATCATCACCGATCACCGCAGAAAGCGGACGACGCTCGAGTTGAATCTGGTCTTGCAACAGCATTAATGCCTGAATCAAAGCTTCAGGACGTGGTGGGCAGCCGGGAACATAAACATCGACCGGGATGATTTTATCCACACCTTGTACCACTGAATAAATGTCGTACATCCCACCTGAGTTGGCACATGCCCCCATTGAAATGACCCATTTCGGTTCAAGCATCTGTTCATACAAACGTTGAATGACAGGCGCCATTTTCACAAAGCAGGTACCCGCCACAATCATTAAATCCGCCTGACGCGGTGAAGCACGAATCACCTCGGCACCAAAACGTGACAAGTCATGCACACCGGTTAAGGTCGTCGCATACTCTACATAGCAGCATGATGTACCAAAGTTAAACGGCCAAACTGAGTTTTTACGACCCCAGTTGACTGCTGTATGTACCACATCCTCTAAACGAGTCATGAATACATTCTTATTCACTTCTTCTTCAAGTAACGGATCTTCCACAAGGATACGCTCTTGAAGTGGATATTGATCAGCATCCGGATTCGCACGGGTTAATGTATATTTCATCCCGTCTTACTCCTTATCAGATGATTTAGCCGGTGAGCTTTTCACACGACCAGAGGATTGAGCTGGGATTTGACCTGTAGGGTCGATTACCAATTCTTCAATTGAGTTAAAGCGCGTAATTTCTGCTAGATCCATATTTGGCGAACCAATCTTAGCTTTAATTCCTGCGGCTTTACGTTTGTCTGAAGGTGCCCAGTTGAGTGCGCCTGTGGATAATTCGTAAACCAAACCAACAAGTAAAACTAAAATAAAGATAGCTGCAGTTGCAAAACCAATCCAACCTACTTCACGAACAGAAACCGCCCATGCATATAGATAAAGTGCTTCTAAATCAAACACCACGAAGAAAATTGCAACTAAATAGAACTTTGCAGACAAGCGGATACGAGCCCCACCTGCACCAACAACACCTGACTCAAACTGCTCCTGCTTGGCACGGCCCCATGATTTACCCCCGAGGAGTAATGGGACGGTCAGCATAAAGACGCATAAAAATGTAACGCCGATCACGAAGGCAATAATTGCCCATTCGTATGGAGTAATAGCACTCATGCGGGGATAACTCCTGGCAGGCCTATTTGTTAACAAAGAATGTATGTATTGGCCTTCAAATACACCAAACACAAAATTAATCCCGCCAATTGTACCTGATTTTGGATTTCACTTGCTAGTTTATAAGCCTTAGTCTTTGGGATGATTTTTTAGGCATTTCAGCATTTAATTTGCGTTTGATCTCTCAACATCCGATTTAATCGTTTTATTGGATTAAGTTTTAATTTTCTATTAATTTTTCTATAAACAGTATTCCTGAAAAATAAATCCATTTCAGATAATTCTTGCTTGGCCTCTGGCTTAGATATAGCCCCTTTCACGACCAAAGCAAAGAAAAATCAGACAAAAACTTATTCTATCCATAACTTTCAGCGGATAAAGCTTTTGATTTAATTTGATATTTAACATGATTTTCACATTTTAACTTGGATTAAAGCACTTTAAGCCCAGCCTCACTCAAGGCAAGCAATTGTATCTTTTTGCAACACACCCAACAGACTGATTCAGAATATGTTATTTGTATTTCTAAGCCACATAATGACATTAATAAAGTAACAATAAGGAGTCCTTGCATGTCTCTACGCTTCTCGCATAAGCCAAATTATTTTTTATTTGCCCAGTTACTGGTGCGACATATCCAAGATTATGTTCAGAAACACCCCAATATAAGTCAGGTCGCTTTTGACTTGCGCGATATCCATGCACTGTTTCAAGAGGATCATGCCTCTTCCAGCATTAATCTGGATGGCATCATGAATATTGCCGATGAATACAAAGTCGAAACTTTATCTGGTGATCAGAGGCTGATCCAGCGCTATAGCATTGATGGAAAAAATACCAAGCTAATGATCGACTTCAATCCTGAAGCCCTGCATGGCCTAAAAGAAGGCAAACCATTGATTGAGCCGGATGCCACCATTCAGGAATAAAATTCTTCCCCAATAAAAAAAACGATGCTCAGGCATCGTTTTTTTATAACTCAAAAGCATTTATATAACATCAAGCTGAATGATCACTGATTTCCTCAGTCTTTTCTGCCAACTTGCGCTTGCTCTTCTTTACATAACGCTGTGCAGGCCAGCTCATGATAAAGCGCGCACCACCCAAGCTCGGACTTTGATCCACGTGAATCTTGCCACCAAACCAGTACGCAATCCGGCTGACAATGGATAAACCCAAACCATAACCACCCGAAGCACGGGTACGGCTGTCATCCAGCCGGGCAAAGGCTTCAAAGACCCGGGCACGATCCACTTCCGGAATTCCCGGGCCATCATCTTCAACAGAGACATAAGCCTGACCATCCTGATCCAGACCACCACTGATCAGCACCTTATTGTCGCAATAACGCACCGCATTGCCGACCAGATTCTGAATTACGCGATGCAGATAACGGCGCTCTGCCTCAACCACCACATCAGGCATTGAATGTAGCTCAATGATTTTCTGGGTTTTTAATGCTTCAGTTTCCAGAGCTACCTGATTCAGCACTTCAAACAGATTGACCTTTTCAAACTCGATCGAAGGCATGCCCTGTTCTAGCTTGGCATAGGTCATGATCTCGTCAATCAGGGTATTCAGCGCTTCAATATCTTTATCAATCTGTTCGACCTGTTGCAGACGATAATCGTAATCATCTTCATCTGCCATCATTTCCACACCAAAACGAATCCGCGCCACTGGTGTACGAAGTTCATGCGACACCGCACGCATCAATTCACGCTGGGCTTCAATCAGTCGCTGAATATGATCAGACATATTGTTAAAGCTAGAGGCCAGCGTTGCCATTTCGTCACTTCCTTCTACAGGAAGACGCAATGACATATTACCGGTTTTCATTTTGTTTAAGGCATAGCTGACTTCACGCAACTTGCGCTGCATCGGCACCAGCAAACCATACACCCCCAGACTTAGCACAAACAGGCTCAATAAAGTAATACCGGTGGCCAACTGGAATGGCATCCAGTTAAACAATGGCACCGGCCCCATCACCAAGACTTGTGAGGTCGAACCTGGAATTGGCGAAATAATTGAAATGGTGGTGCCACGGATTGAGGCACTATCCCGATACAGGATAATACTGTGATCAAGACGCAAGCGCCCGATCTGCTCGGAATCTAAAGGTAAGCTCTGTACGTTTTCAATCGATACCGGATAAGAAAAATGATCCTGAATAGCGGACAGATATTCTTTTTCCTGACCCGGATAATAGACCAGATAATCCAGAATAAAGACCGGCAGCGCCTTCATCTGGCGCTCGGTAATACTGTCGGCCTTTATATACAGGTAATGATTCGGGTCATCGCGCAGCCCCACCACAATATAGGCAATGCCGGTTTTGGCATCCCAGCGCACCACGGCTTTACGATCTGCAATACGGCGACCTTCAGCACGGGTGATATCCACCTTACTGGCTTCTACATAGTGAATTGGCAATTCCAGCAAATCAGAAGCATCGGAAACCCAATCCATCTTTTGCTGAAGATTTGGCTGGCGCGCGACACCCTCACTGATGATATAGGCCATACCATCAGTCAGAGACTCACGATATTCTTGCGCACGCTGATAGTTGATAATCTGTACCAACAGATAGCCGAACACAGCCACCAACACGACAAGGATGACGAGTCCTGCGTATATACGCAAAAATATACTGTGTTTAAACACCTATAGTTTATCCCGCTCGTTCAAGCAACAACGTACATTTGCTTAAATACCATTAGTTTCTTTAACGAATAGATAACCTTTACTACGCACGGTTTTAATACGCTTCGGATTCTCTGGATCGTCACCAATTTTTGGACGGATACGCGAAATACGCACATCGATTGAACGATCCTGACCATCATATTCGATGCCACGTAAACGCTCGAAAATATCTTCGCGGGAAAGAATACGGCCAGCATTTGATGCAAGCAACCACAACAGGTCATATTCCGCACTGGTAAAATCAACCAGATCACCATTTAAAGTAACTGAACGACCACCATTGTCGATGACCAGATCATCAAATTCGATACGCTGTGCCACTTCATCTTCAGGCACCTTGTCCGTACGACGCAGTAATGCACGAATACGTGCCAGCAATACACGTGGTTGTACCGGTTTAGCGACATAGTCATCGGCACCCATTTCCAGACCCAAGACCTGATCCATGTCCTCAGTACGCGCAGTCAACATCAAGATCGGTTGATGATAATGCGGGCGCACTTCACGACAAATGGTCAAACCATCCGCTCCTGGTAACATCACATCCAGCACCACCATATCTGGCTGCTCAGCGATAATCCGGCGAATGGCACGGTTACCATCCGGCTCCACCCCAACCTCAAGTCCATTACGAATGAGGTATTCTTGCGTTAAACGAGCAAGACGCTCATCATCTTCAACAATTAAAATCTTGGGTAACTTTTCTTCTTGGCTCATGTATTGCCCCTTATTTGGTGGATCTACGCTATAGGCGTATCCTTTTGAAATCCAATAGATACGTTTTTAATATGCTTGCAATATACACACGTTTACATTGTAAACAAGATAGCGTTCACCAAACTGATACATCAAGATAGCATTTTGTAATATTTTATCGTGCATTTTTTGGGCAACTATGCTTGAAACAGTGATTTAGATCTGATTTGTGATTTACACAACTATTACATGAACAAAATATGACTGCTTGATTCAGCACTTTTTAGTTATCCACAATGTTATCTATAAGCACTTTCTCGGGACTTTGTTATGCTATGCCTTGCCTGATAAGGCTTATACAAAAATCAATAAAAATAGCGATATTTTTACAAGGATTAAAGCAAAACTTAAGAAAAATATTTAGCTAAATGTCAATATTGATCTACCCTAAATTTTCCCGTATCTTGTGTTCAATTAATTTTAAAACCACTAGGTCTTGTGTTTATTCCTCAAACACTGTGCATGAAACTTGCCCAGTTCAAACGGTCCATAAACATAAAAATAGATGACAATGGAGCTATGCTAACATGAGCGTAATCACTTCAACTCCTGGTCAACTTCAGGTGATTAAACGCACCGGTGATGTTGCCGCTTTTGATGCAGAAAAAATTTCTGTCGCAATTGGTAAAGCGTTTTTGGCGGTTGAAGGCCAGCAAAGCGCTGACTCGAGCCGGATCCATGATCGTATCGAGCAACTGACGGAAATGGTACTGAATACCTTTAAACGCCGTTTACCTTCTGGCGGAACGATTCATATCGAAGAAATTCAAGACCAAGTTGAACTTGCGCTAATGCGTACGGGCGAACAGAAAGTTGCACGCTCTTATGTCATTTACCGTGAACAACGTTCTGAAGCACGTAAACAGTTAGGTGCACACCATCACCCGACCCTGCAAATTACCGATGCTGAAGGCCAACTTAAGCCACTTGATTTAAGTGCTTTAACTGCGCATGTTACTAAAGCAGCAGAAGGCCTTGAAGGAATTGATGTACAAGCCATTGTCGATGAGACCGTGAAAAACCTGTACAACGGTGTAAAAGAATCTGACATCTCCACCACCATGATGATGGCCACCCGTACCCGGATCGAGCAAGAGCCGAACTACACCTATGTGACTGCACGTTTGTTGCGTGATGATCTGGTGGCGACTGGTTTGAAATTCCTGGGTCTGCCTACGGATACGCATGAAGGTGAAGCACTTGAAACTTTCCTGAAAAAAGGGATTGAGCTTGAGCTTATTTCACCAGAACTGCTTAACTTTGATCTGGCGAAACTGGCAGCGGCGATTCAACCAGAACGCTCAAACCAGTTTACCTACCTAGGTCTACAGACTTTATTTGACCGCTACTTCATCCATTCCGATGGCGTACGTTTCGAATTGCCGCAATTGTTCTTTATGCGTGTTTCTATGGGCTTGTCGCTCAATGAAGAAAACCGTGAAGAACGTGCCATCGAGTTCTATAACTTGTTGTCTAGCTTCGACTATATGGCATCGACGCCTACCCTGTTTAACTCAGGTACGCTTCGTCCACAATTGTCGAGCTGCTACTTAACCACCATTGATGATGACCTGTATGATATCTATGGCGCAATGCGTGATAACGCCATGCTGTCTAAATGGGCAGGCGGTTTGGGTAACGACTGGACACCAGTGCGTGCTTTAAACTCTTACATCAAAGGCACCAATGGTAAGTCGCAAGGTGTGGTTCCATTCCTTAAAGTCGCGAACGATACGGCTGTTGCGGTCAACCAAGGTGGCAAGCGTAAAGGTGCAGTTTGTGCATATCTTGAAACCTGGCACCTGGACATTGAAGAATTCCTGGAACTTCGTAAAAACACCGGTGATGACCGTCGTCGTACCCATGACATGAACACAGCGAACTGGGTTCCTGACCTGTTCATGCAACGTGTATTCGAAGATGCGGAATGGACATTGTTCACACCTTCTGAAACCCCAGATCTACATGATTTGACCGGTGCAGAATTCGCTGAGCGTTATGCACACTACGAAGGTATTGCCAAAGAAACAAACATGCTGCACAAGAAAATCCGTGCAAAAGATTTGTGGCGCAAAATGCTGTCGATGTTATTTGAAACTGGTCACCCGTGGATCACCTTCAAAGACGTATGTAACTTACGTTCACCACAGCAACACGTTGGTGTAGTGCACTCTTCTAACCTGTGTACCGAAATTACGTTGAACACCAGCAAAGAAGAAATCGCGGTATGTAACTTAGGTTCGATCAACCTGGTTCAACACGTGCAAGGCGGTGTACTGGATCGCGAAAAACTGGCACGTACAGTAAAAACTGCTGTGCGTATGCTCGACAACGTGATTGACATCAACTACTACGCTGTTCCACAAGCACGTAATTCAAACCTGAAACATCGTCCAGTCGGTATGGGTATCATGGGCTTCCAGGATGCTTTATACGAAATGAATCTGGCGTATGGTTCTGACGCGGCGGTTGAGTTTGCTGATGAATCGATGGAAGTGATTTCGTACTACGCGATTTCAACCTCAAGCGATTTGGCTGTTGAACGTGGTACATACGAAACATTCAAGGGTTCATTGTGGGATCAAGGTATCCTGCCAATCGACTCGCTTGATCTGGTTGCGAAAACTCGTCCTGAACGCATGTTCGAAGTCGACCGCACTCAACGTCTGGACTGGGACACTTTACGTGCCAAAGTTCAAAAAGACGGTATGCGTAACTCGAATGTGATGGCAATTGCTCCGACTGCTACGATTTCAAACATTTGTGGCGTGTCTCAATCGATTGAGCCTACTTTCCAGAACTTGTATGTGAAATCGAATCTGTCTGGCGAGTTCACCGTGATTAACCCGTACCTGGTACGTGCGTTGAAAGAACGTGACCTTTGGGATGCAGTAATGGTCAACGACCTGAAACATTTCGAAGGCTCTGTACAGAAGATTTCCCGTATTCCTGAAGAGCTTAAAGCCATCTTCGCGACTGCATTTGAAGTAGATACACGTTGGATCGTAGATGCTGCATCACGCCGTCAAAAATGGATCGATCAGGCTCAGTCTCTGAACCTTTACATCGCTGGTGCAAATGGTAAAAAACTGGACATCACTTACAAAATGGCTTGGTTACGTGGTCTTAAGACGACTTATTACCTACGTGCATTGGGTGCAACTTCTGCTGAAAAATCGACTATTAATACTGGCGCCTTGAATGCGGTTAAAGCAACCACCGTTGCTGCTCCTGCTGCGGCAGTTGCTCCGGTGGTTGAAGCGAAAAAATCTGAAGTTCCTGCAGAGGAAGATGGTTTTGCGCAAGCAGCACCAGTGCCAATGGCATGTTCAATTGACAACCCTGATTGTGAGGCTTGTCAGTAATTAACTAAAGGTATCTACGTCAGAATAAAGGCTACGCCTGTAGCCTCTCTGTTTTTTGAAACGTAAGGCTACGTTGGCATAGTTATTTAGAAAAAATAATTATGAAAGAAAAAATAGATATCTTTGGTTGGAAGTACCAACTTTCCGAAAATGAAATGCACTTTCTTCAAGCAGTTATGGTTTTTTTAGTAATGTGCTTGATCATCCTAAAGGGTTTAACAACACCCTTTGCTTACAAAATCTATGGAGTAAGCATATTTGGATGGTGTGTATATTTTTTTAAAAGCTTATTTAGTTGAAATTCATTAATGGATTTCAACTTCAATTAAAAACAAAGGAAACCTCAATGCCCCATATGACCCACAACTACATGTTAGGACTTGCGGCATTGCTGATTTCCTTTGCTATTACCTTTTACGCACCACTTGCTTATTTCTGGTTCAAATTACGCCAGCAGCGTAAACAAAATAAGTAGTGGGGATAGCGCTGCTGTATAAATTCACAGCATTCATCGACAAAACTTAATTTTGCTTACACAAATTAAGCGTATAGTAAGACATCTCAGCCAAGCTGAATGTCTCATAAAAGATATAAAGCAACGTAGAGAGAATTGATATGTCTATCCTAAGTTGGGACGATTTCGAAGATGATTCGCAAAAACCGGCTGCTCCTGAACAGCAGCCTGCGCCCGTCGAGCCGCAAAAAGCGACTAATTCACAGATGGTATCTGATGCAGGCAACGCATCGCCGGATGTGGCAGCTGCACAACCCCTTAGAGCCACTCAAAACCGAGGATCAAATCCAACCGATTCGCTGGCAAGAGCATCTGCTTCCCTAGAACAACTTGATGTTGCTCCAGGTCTGGAAGAGCTTGAAATGGGTGCACAGCGTGTACAGGTTGACGACAAGGCGATGATCAACTGTCGTGCCGACTTGAACCAGCTTGTTCCGTTCAAATACGAATGGGCTTGGCAAAAATATCTAGACGGTTGTGCCAACCACTGGATGCCACAAGAAGTCAACATGAACCATGACATCGCACTTTGGAAGTCTGAAAACGGCCTGACTGAAGATGAACGTACCATTGTCATGCGTTCACTCGGTTTTTTCTCGACTGCCGATTCACTGGTTGCAAACAACTTGGTATTGGCGATTTACCGTCACATTACCAACCCTGAATGCCGTCAATACATCTTGCGTCAGGCATTTGAAGAAGCGATTCATACACACGCTTACCAGTATTGTATCGAATCGCTCGGTATGGATGAAGGCGAAGTCTTCAACATGTACCGCGAAGTTCCGTCAGTGGCACGTAAAGCAGCGTGGGGTCTGAAATATACCCAGTCTTTAAGTGATCCTACTTTCAAAACCGGTACACCTGAAAATGATCAAATCCTGCTGCGCAACCTGATCGCATTCTACTGTGTACTTGAAGGGATTTTCTTCTACTGCGGTTTCAGCCAGATCCTGTCGATGGGCCGTCGTAACAAGATGAATGGTGTTGCCGAGCAATTTCAGTACATTTTGCGTGATGAATCCATGCACCTGAACTTCGGTATTGATATGATTAACCAGATCAAGATCGAAAACCCGGGTCTATGGACAACCGAGTTCCAGGAAGAAATCATTCAGATGATTCTTGAAGGCACAATGCTGGAAATCGAATATGCACGTGACACGATGCCACGTGGTGTATTGGGTATGAATGCGGGCATGATGGAAGAATATCTGAAGTTTATTGCCAACCGTCGTCTAGCGCAGTTGGGTTTGCCTGAACAGTTCGCTGGTGTGAATAACCCGTTCCAGTGGATGTCGGAGATGATGGACTTGCGTAAAGAGAAGAATTTCTTTGAGACGCGTGTTACGGATTATCAGACCGGCGGTGCTTTAAGCTGGTAAGTCAAAAAGAAAAAGTTTAGTGAAATCCCGCCCCAGTAGCGGGATTTTTTATATGAAATATAGCCTATTCAATGCATAAAAAAACCGACCATCTACATTAAAAATATTATAAAAAATAAGTGCCTAAATATACTATTATGATATTATCCACATGAATTTAAAAACAATTTATAAATTTAAACACAAAGAAAGAGGGTAAAAATGAAAGGGGTTATTTTAGATTATTCAGTGCAGCATAATGCTGGTGTGATTAGTGGCGACGACCAAAATCGGTACAATTTCACCGGTGCAGAATGGCGTGGACAGCACCCGCCTGCTCGTGGAGATCAAGTGGATTTCGATATCGATCCTACAGGGAATGCCATTCAAATTTTTACAGCATTAGGTCACAGCAATCCTGTACAAAATATTTCCAAGCAATTAGACAAAATTTCTGATCAGAATAAAGCTGAAGAACAATTCAATATGATTGATTGGTTTGTAAAGTGTTTAAAAAATTATGCGACGTTTATAGGGCGTGCTCGTCGTAAAGAATTCTGGTTTTTTACCTTAGTCCAATTTATTTTATTAATTATTGCTCAAATTATTGATGCAGTCATTGGAACTGAGTTTGTACTTTATGCCTTAGTAGTTTTAGCGTTATTTATTCCAGGCTTAGCAGTAACGATACGTCGTTTACATGATATTAATAAATCCGGTTGGTGGCTTTTAATTGCACTTATCCCGCTTATTGGCAGTATTTTATTAATTATCTGGCTAGCAACAGAGACCAAACAAGAAACCAATGAATGGGGGCAGCCTGCCAAATAACTTGACCAAAAAGAAAGGGCGATATCGCCCTTTCTCTCAATGAAAACTTAACCATACTTTCGTGCAAAATCTTCATCGGAAGTACATAGGTACATAATAAACTCAATAAATGCAATGATTGCCGGAATAAATGTCCAGAAGAAAATTAGATAGACAATTCCCCAACCGATACGACCTAGATAAAACTTATGTATACCAAATCCACCCAAGAAAAATGCGAGCAATGCCGCAACAATTCGATTTTTTTGCCCGACTTGATTGGTAAAGGGATTAGGAGCCGATACTAAATAAACGTCTTTGGCTTGTCCCTGCCCTAACACCTCAAAATCTACACGTTGTCCACGTGCTGGTAGCGCTTGGCCTCTCCATTCACTACCAGTAAATTGATAACGATTCTGATCATCCCCACTAATAATACCGGTATTATGCTGCACTGAATAATCTAAAATAGATCCTTGCATTATTATCTCTTTTTACGTGTTATTTACATGTTAAATTATAAGCATTCCACTATAGAAAAAATACTATATTTCAAATTACTATTGAAATAAAAAGATTTTCTATTTACTTACTTCTTCTCTACTTTAATTAAATATTATGAATAAAAAAACCGCCATTAATGGCGGTTTTTTTATTGAATGATTATTAAATTATTTCATCTTTTCAACGATTTGTTCAGCTTTCTTCAAATGTGCAGCAACCGCAGTACGGGTTTGCGTCAGCATATTCTTTAACTCTATATTTTTAGCATTTGGAATCAACTGCTTGTCGAGCATTGTCACCACTTTACGATGGACTTCAACTTGACTCATCATATAGTCCTTATCTGTTACGGATGACTGACTCAGTTTGGCCACCACCTTATCACTATCATTTTGCAATCCAGTACTGAGAGTGCTGGTTTGTGGCGTTAAATTTAAACGATTTGCCAAGGCTTGAGCTTTTTTCTCATTTGCTGAATGATCATTAATCATCATTTGGGCATACTTGCGGGCTTCATCCATTTTCAGTTTAGGCAGGGCTGTTTTTGCCTGCTTAATCTCACCGTTGTTCGCTGTACTTAATACCTTAATCACCTGACTGTCAGTTAAAGTCACACGACTGTCATTCGACACTTGGGAATGCTGTTGAGCAGTATTCTTAGATTGTTGATTCATTGCCATAGTTTGGCCTGCAGCAAAAACCAATACACCACTGACTGCAGCACACTGAATCATCTTCTTCATTAAAATAGCTTTCATAATGGCATCCTTTTAAGGTTTTATTGATTAATTTTGCCTTTATAAAATAGGTGAATTAGATTAAAAACAGTGTAATGTTTGAGTTGTTTTTTTAAGCAATATATAAAGCGTTTATTAAGTTAAGCAAAGACTGTTAGTGATTAGTTTATTTATTTCAGGTCAGTAAAAAATGGACTTATTAAAATAATCAATATGCGAATGGCAAGTTTTATATATTTTGACCCAGATTTCAAAATATACCAATCACCTGTCGTTTTTTTATTTTCTAGACACATAAAAATAAAGTAACTTTTAATGCTTTGAATTAAAATACTTTTGTCATACTCACCCCCGCACTCCAATGACGCCCTTCTGCCGGTTCATAGAAACGACCATTACTTTCATTGACGATGACTGAACCCGAATAGTCTTTATCCAACAGATTGTCCACCCGTGCAAAAGTATTCACTGCCCAATCCTGCATTTTCCAGTGATAGCCAATATTTGTACCAGCGACTGTGTAGCTTGGTGCAGTATCAGAATTTAAGTCATTCACATAAATCTTGTCGGAGTAACGCACATCGAGTCCTGCATGTAAGCCTTTTTCAGGCTTCCAGCCCAGACTGAAAAATGCCTGATTTTTGGCAATCCCCGGAATATAGTTTCCTTCTGCAATCGCAGCAACCGTACCAATAGCCGGAATATCGGCATCAAAGGTGGCATCTATATAGCTATAGCTGGCTTGAACTGCCAGATCACGCCACACATCTTTGTTCCAGGACAGCTCCATCCCTTCTCTAAAGGTTTTATCTGCATTACGGAAGGTAGCGCGCCCACCCTCATTTCCCGCAGAAACAATATCATTTTCGGTTCTGGTCCGAAAGGCGGCTACGGTGAAATCCCCCCAAGCATTAGCAGATTTCAAACCCACTTCATAGCTTTCACTTTCTGCTGCTTTTAAACTCAAGCTGCGGTTTTCAGCAGTATTTGCCGGATAAGACATTTCGGTAAAAGTTGGGGTTTCAAAACCTTGTGCATAACTGGCATACGCCATCAGCTCAGGTAAAATCTGCCAACTTAAAGCCAAGGATGGCAATAATTTTTGATAATCGGTTTGCCCCGAGTTATCGCCATTATCCAGAAACTTGTCTTCCGACTTAAAATGGACATTGGTATAACGTAAACCGGCATCAAATGTCCAGTTCGGCAAGAATGCATAGGAGGCTTGCAAATAAGGATCTAAATTCCACAAGTGATTATCTTCATTTCGGCGAAGCTGACCTTTCACACCTAAAATATCACCGGCAAAGTTTTGATAGCCTTTACGTTCTTCGCTCATGGCATCCACGGCAATACCAGCAATCAGTTTAGTATTTGGAAAAATATCTTTACCTGTCCAGCGCAGGTCAGTGCCGTAGAAATGACGGTCAAAATCAATCACGCCACCGGCATGATTGACTCCACCTTGCGCTGTACGAGGAATCGACTGGTACTGGGTCACTGCCCGTTGTCCCCAATAGGCCATCCCGTAGAGTTCATGCTGATCATTGATCGGTTTATTCCAGGTTATCCCGGTTTGCAGCTGTTCAATTTCCTTACGTGCATTATATAAAAGGACATTCGCAGCGACCTGTTTAGGATTGGCTTGCCACTGTTCGCGAGTTAAACCACCGGGATCATCCGCAGCAATTTTAACGTAATTATTAATCCAGTTAATTTTAGAGCCGTCCTCCAGATCCCAGGTTAGCTTGGCATTACTCAAGACTTTATGCGCACCGCTATGATCCCGAAAACCGTCAGTATCAAAATAGGATGAACTGATCATATAGCCCGGCTCATTGGCATTTTCTGAACCGCCCTGCAAAACCAGCTTGGTCTGACCTTTATGTTGACTGCCGGCAGAATGACCCAGTTCGATCGAATCAGCACCTTGCCCTTCCCGTGTGGTGGTTAAAATTGTCCCTCCGGAAGAATTACCATATAGCGATGAAAATGCACCGCCTAAAACTTCAATATGCTCCAGACTGTTCAAGTCAATATTCGAGGTTTGCCCCTGCCCATCCGGCATGGTCGCCGGAATTCCATCGACATATAAACGCACGCCGCGTACCCCAAAACTGGAACGGGCACCAAAGCCACGCATTGAAATTTGCAAATCTTGGGCATAGTTTTCACGATTATTGAGCTGTAGCCCTGGAACACCCTTTAAGGTTTCCGAAAGATTCACATTCAGGCTGTTCTGTTGTTCCTGATTGAGATAATACACTGAAGCGGGTGTGCTTAAACGCTCCCGGTCAGTACGGGTCGCCTGCACAATAATCGGTGCAAGTTTTTGTACTTCTGTTACCGCATTTTCGGCATAAAGCATCTGAGTCAGACAAGCGATTAGACAGGATAATGCGATTTTTATAGGAAAATATTGAAGTCGATGCTGCATAATTTTTGGTTCCTGTTTTTCGATATGACTCAGAAAAATCTATATACTGCTGGAGCAAATCAGGTTATTTATTCTTTAAACCGGATTGATCTTTAATGACCCGTAAATTCAAATTTTCTTTATCAGAATATGAATAGAAATTTTCTTCTTAAGCCGCGTGATCAGGTGTTTTTTGACATCAAAGCAATTTATAAAAGTCTTTCTTTGAATTTTTCAATATTGTGCTGTATACATATTTCTCTAGCATTCTAGAGAGTTATAAAGATATTTATAAGCTTAGGAAACAAATCAACAGCATTTCTACAGAACCTTGTTCTGCTGTATTTTCTGAACAAATATAAATAACTTAGAATCTCAAATGAAGTGCAACAGAGATTAAATCATTGAAAGATGCAAGATGAGCTAGCATGCTGTTTCCGACTGACCAAAGTCAAAATTGCATCATGAATTACACTCATCTTACCAAAGAAGAAAAATATCAGATTTATATATTAGATCAGTTTATGTCTGCACCCTCGGGCAAATTCTTCGGTAAATGAAAAAGACAGGACTGAATCAGACAGTCTTCAGCATAACGTACAATTCCTGAGGCTCTGGGCTCTAAAATCCTATCATTCGTAGCAACGTGAAATAAAGTTTGGTATTCGCGCCAATAGTCAGACAAAAAATGACTTTATCTGAGTAGTCTACATCGAGTTAGAATGCGTTCCTTGCTGCTTAACCACTCGATGAAATCTCGCTAGCATTTACACTTTGGTTCCGAAAGCTTCTTGGAGTCGAGGTACTTCATCCGCAGATAATGCATGAATGCCAAGAAAATTAGAGTACAAATATCAATCAAAAAAGTAGTCGTTTTCTGGTTTATGAAAGCGATCTAGTTATTAACAAATTCAATTAAAAAACCCCTCAAAAAATAATTTTTTAAGGGGTTTAAAATAAATTTAACCACAAAAATAAATATTTATTTTAAATAATCTAACAAGTCATCAAAGTTTTCTATTTTATATTCAGGTTGTGCACGTTGTAATTCATTTGCACTGCCATAGCCATATGTAACTGCAATAGATTTGATTCCATTGCGGCGTGCACCCAAAATATCGTATTCACGGTCACCGACCATGATGCAGCCTTCGGCCTTTAAATGTTGCTGTTCTAAAATATACTGAATCAGCTCACCTTTATTGGTTCTGTCACCATTGAGTTCGCTGCCATAAATTTCAGTAAAATACTGAGCCAGATCAAAATGCTCTAAAATCTGTTTGGCATAAACCGTCGGTTTTGCCGTAGCGACAAACAAACGATAACCACGGCGTTTCAGTTCTGCCAACGTTTCTGCCACACCCTCGAAAACGTGATTTTCATATAGGCCTTTCACTGCAAAACGTTCGCGATAAGCCATCAACGCCTGCTCAGCCAGAATATGATCGGTCTCGATATTTAAAAGTTTGGCCAGCGAGGCTTTTAAGGGAGGACCGATAATCCAGTCGATATTGATCTCATCGCTAATCGGATGACCCACCTTTTCCAGACCGTAACGCGCAGACGTGGTGATCCCCACTTTAGGATCAGTTAATGTCCCATCCAGATCAATTAAAATATTCTTAATCACAGCCCATCCCCTCTCATCAGCACCGATATAAATTAATATCGAGAGTTCATTCAAATTTGCCTATACTAATGTAATTTTAGTGAATGAAGGACATCATTTTGCGCCCTACCGTACTTTGCTTTTCCGGTTTAGACCCTTCAGGTGGAGCCGGTCTTCAGGCAGATATTGAAGCCATTGGTCAAAGTGGTGCACATGCAGCAATTGCCTGCACAGCCCTCACCATTCAAAATTCACAGCAGGTTTTTGGTTTTGAAGCGACATCTAAAGAGCTGCTGCTGGCTCAGGCCAATGCCGTGGTGAATGACCTGCCAATTCGCTGTATTAAATCTGGCATGTTAGGCACCACAGAGAATATCGCAGCACTGGCGGAGTTTTTGACTGCACATTCGGACTATCTGTATGTACTCGATCCGGTTCTGGTGGCAAATAGTGGCGGTTCATTGGGCAATCAGGCGACACTGGTCAAAGCATTTACCCAACTAATTCCATTGGCTACCCTTCTAACTCCGAATACGGTTGAACTGCGTGCTTTAACAGGTGAAGAAGACCTACAGCTGGCCACTCAAAAACTATTTGATATGGGTGCACAAGCAGTTCTGGTTAAAGGCGGTCATGAAGATACGCCGGATTATATTCAGAACAGTCTGTATATCGCGGGCAAGTTGATTAATGAGACCCGCTGTCCACGTCTGGAGGGTGAATATCATGGTTCGGGTTGTTCACTGGCCAGCTTTATCGCCGGGCGTCTGGCCATGGGTGATCAACTCAAAACGGCGGTACAGCATGCAGAAACCTGGTTGTTTGGGGTATTAAAAATTGCCGACATCCCTGTTCCGAATGGTCAGAGAATTCCAAAGCGCTTCTAAGATAATATTTTTTTTAAATTCAAAAGCCTGAATGATTCAGGCTTTTTTTATCACTTCTATTTTTCGAGGGTATTTCTATTTACCCTGAATGACTGTGCTTACATAGGTCGGCAAATCCCAGGCACCGCCAGCAAAGCCCTTGCATTGTACGGTCAGGCTACTGAAACTTTTGACAAATGTTTTACCATCCCATGCCCATTCGTCCTGACTCAGACAATCACCCAAACCACGTACTTTATGCCCGGAAAATATCTGGCCTTGGCTAAAGGTTTCTCCGGAGGTGGTCACCAGTTGTCTCGGTTGCTTGTTTTGATCTATCAGCCAAAAACCGCTGCCCATATTATAGGCTCCACGCCAGCAAGGGATCTGAATCAGCTGATTTTGAGCATTGATGGGATAAATCGTCATGACATCATCCGGCATAAAATGTTGGCTAAACAGCAAATCGCATTGATCTTCGTTAGTGCTCGCTTGCAGTTTCCGAATCATCTGCTGACCCGCCGCCGTATTCAGTTTCGCGTGAGTGATCTTGCCTGACTGATATTTGGGTATCATAATTTGCGGGATCGCTGCGGCTTTAAGCACCGCTTGACTGGATTTTTTCCCAGGCTTGATCAAGGCTGAGGGCGTAGAGAGGCGGTGCTGAAATTCATCCATCTTGAGCAAAACGGCACTGGCTCCGGCTGTCGACAAAGTCCAGCGTGATTGTGCATTCTTAAATATCACTGGATCCTTACCTTGAACTGCTTTTAATAAGGCTTGTGTTTGTGTACGACTCAGTTGACCTATCCCTTGCTGATCTAAACGAATAACACCATAGGGCTTACCCGCGATTTGTAACTGAAGCTGAGCTGTCGATGTTGCAGCTTGCAGGGGTAAAATTTGGACTTTTGCTTGTACCGCACTGGCCGTTCCTGCTGCGCGTGTTAATAAAACCGAAACTGGTCGATCAATCTCCTGATCCGACTGATAACCTGAAGCGCGGCAGGTACCGGTATTGTCGCAGGCCATTTCCCAATCTTTATGTGAAAAATGCAGCCCCTGAATAGCAGCAAGACTTAATGAGCTGATACTGGCCAGACCAAATGCGACACTCATTATTTTGATGCTGTATCTCCATTGTTGTTTCATCATTTAGTCCTTATTTAAAATGCTTGCCGAGGTGGCTGACTGCATCTCTTTACCATTCAGCAAAATCAGCACCATGAACAAAAACACAATCCCGATCATGGCCAGTGGATTCAGAATTGTATTCAGCTAATCCAGTGCGGCTTCTTCACTCGAAGGTTCCAGCCGACCACTTTGACATTCTGCACATTTGGATTCCTCGCTTCCTGCTTCGGGGTATCGATCGAATTTTCTAGCCTGTCAAAGGTCTGAATTGCACCGTCCCACATCCCGGCTCCCTGACGATAGTCTTTGAGTATATTCAGTTTTTGCTGAATGGTGTCCTGATAAAGCATGCCTGTAATCATTTACCAAGATATTGCACTTAATTTTTTAAGCTTATGACTTAACTGACGCTTTTGATCCTGCGCATCTTACGGGTTTCTAGCTGTACCGGTACTGAGGTATGTTGATGCAACAATTGCCATCGTCCCTGCTGCTTGCTGAGACACATACTGACCCGGCACCAACCCAACTGGAAAATTGGCTCAATTACCGCATAATTCACCCGAACATAGCCATCGACCAAGGCTAAATCAGTGCTCACATGAATATTGACATCTTGACGCTCTATCCGGATTCCTTCAGGGATAAAAGGCCGATATTGCAACCAGAGTGCCTGATAGGCATCTATGCCTTTTATTTCAGTACTGACATCGACCAGACGGATATCTGGCCGGCATAATTGAATAATATCCTGGATCTCCAGACTGCATATGGCATGGTCCCATTGCTGAAGAAATGCCATGACTTCCTGACTCAGTTGTTCATCCCCAAAAACCTGCATAAAGTCCCCCTCAATCAGGTATTCAGACCTGAAATCGGAATTAAAATTGTCCCCAATTTCTGGTCTTTTGCTTTTCTTATTTTGATTATGCTCAAGCACTATAATTGCTTGGCTATCCCCTTTGTGTTATTCACTGCAATTCATCTGAATATTATTTAAAACATTATTTTGATTTCAATCTTTAAGTTAAGTCCAAAACTTCATGCAATCTGCATAGACATACCACATTACAGCCCTATCAATCTTTATTTTTATTTAAATCAGGAATAGAGAGTTATCTGAACCCACTTTAAGACTTCTGCGGTATTATTGTAAATGATCAAAAATGTCATTTATAAAAAAAATATGTTTATATTTTAATAAGATGAAATGAATTTAGGAATAGTATTCATGTTCGGTCGTCTGATTTATTTTAGACTGAGCAATTGTAAAGAGTTTAAATACAACTCTTAAGCTGTCGCGATGCCACACAGCTAAAAGCCAGAATTTAAATCGTGACTTTGCTATAGGTCTGCTTTGGCATTTCAATAATTTCGACACAGAGCTGAATTTTTAATTCGGGCTGTGGAGCAATAGATTGCTGCATCACCTCAAGCACCAATGCAGAAATCGCCTGACGCACTTCGACACTACGTCCACTCAATAGTGAGACTTTGGCATGTGCATAGGCCTGATCTGTCTGTGGACTCAGTCCAATCACATAATCCTGCTGCATAATTGCACGACTTTTTAAATCATCGGGATCGGTGACATAGCCTGCATTGAACAATGCCTGATGCATGGCTAGCAAGAGCGGCTGAGTCTGGAGCAGATGTTGAAGATTGTCAGAATATTCCAGATGCAGATGTGGCATACGAGTGATCTCGAATCAAAAACGTGAGGATTGGGACTATATAAAAAATAAACGCTGAATTTTAGCAATGAGACGATTTATCCACCGTCTCATGTCCAGTTAAAATTCTAGTCTGATGCCAGATTTAAGCTTTCTTTACATATTCAGATTTTAGCTTCATCGGGCCCATTCCCTCGATTTTACAATCGATATCATGACCATCAGCAGCATCGGGCAATAGGCGGATACTTTTGACTTTAGTACCCACTTTCACCACTGAAGATGAACCTTTGATTTTCAGGTCTTTAATCACCGTCACGCTATCGCCGTCCGCCAGCACATTGCCATGAGCATCCTTAATGATCACTTGTTCTTCAGTAATTTCGCCTTCTTTCCACTCATGTGCACATTCAGGGCAGATCAGTAGATCGCCATCTGCATAGGTATATTCAGATTGGCATTTTGGACAGTTTGGCAGACCCATAAGAACCTCGAAAAAGAGAAAAATTAAATAAATGAAACAAATAAGATCACAGTATAGCATCTTTGCAGAGATGCGCTTTTGAACAGGAGTTTCGTTGAAGGTCAGCTCATAATCATCAAGCATTAATTATCCGGGATATGCGGATTCACCAGCAAGGAAAGTAGCTGGAATGATTCCTGCCAACTTAAGTGACATACCGCAGGCGGCACTAAATCGGGATAGCCGACCTGAATAATATGCAGGCCTGTACCGACTGAAACCTTTTCAAATATCACAGTGACTTCTATTTCACCTTGCAGATCTGGCGTCGAAAACTGATCGGTATAACGCAGTAACTGATTGGGAATCACCTCATGATAAATTCCATGAAAATGATGCTGGGTACCGGTGGAAAAATTGGTAAAGGTGGTTTTATAGCTGCCGCCGGGTTTGACTTCCGCATGTTCTACCTTAGCAATAAAACCATGTGGTGCCAACCATTTTGCCAGGGCATCCGGATGAACAAAAGCACGATACACCCGCTCCGGAGGTGCACTAAACACTCGATGCATTTTTAGGGTGTAACTCATTTTGTCTTGTCCCTTATTGTTATTATATATTTTTATTGAGGGATATTGCCCTTCTCTTGTATAAACTGACCAGACCAAGCTGAGCATCCATAGAACTGATTTTACGCAATCCTCAATCTGGTATATATAATGACTATGTATCTGTATTAAAGCCCTGACATTCCGATATAACTAAATATAAAGGATAAAAAAACCCGGCAGCACCGGGGTTTTTTTATTTAAATACAGGCACAATCAGCTATTACGCAGACTGCTTTCTTCTTCATCCAGCTCATCATCATAGACATAGGCCATGCAGCCCCAACCATCATATTCACCCTGAAATTCTGCAGCGATTTTGCTGAACCACTGTTCCAGATCCACAATATCCTCGTAGGTTGGTTCCATATAGACATAAATCGTGATAATCCATTCCAGGGTCGCGCTTTCTTCATCCTGAAACAGACTGATTTTTTGTTCTTCCTTTAAGAGATACAAGGCACAACGATCTGCCTGCTCTTCATCACTAAACACCAGCGAAAATTCGATTTCATGTGCTTCTTGCAGGTCGTCGCCATCCTGATGCATTTGCCACAGTACATTGCCATTTTCATCGTCAGGGAATTGATTGTAATCACGTGACATAGAAGTATCCTTATTATGATGCTGTTTTATTCTGCATCTAAGATTAGCTGATTTTTAGACAATTATCGAGATCCGGACAAAAAATATTATCTTTTAACCATAAATAAACATATGATTTTTATAAATATAAAAATTATCTGTCAAATAGGTATTTCTTAAATATTTACAGCCTATCACGTCCGGGAATATCGGTCTTTCGCTAAAACCCTATTCGTTATCAGCTACCATCAAGACTGAGTACTCTTGATGCATATCAAAACTATACGGTCTCTGGATGCCGGCCTTCTTGCTTCATGTGCACAACCAGCGCAGCAAACTTTAATTCCTCTAAACGTAAATCCAGATAGGATGACTGAATCATGGCCTGACTCAGTTGCTGTCCGGTATAATTCAGCAGGACATAATCATCCCTTAAGGCTTGCAACATCTGTCCCAAATTTTCTCTGTTTAATTGAGCAAGATATAAATCTGCCTTGCTATTAAAGGCCAAACTAAAGATTTCAATGATACTTCTACGGCGGCTGTCATCGATATAATTACAACTGGCGATCTGCTGTGTTGCTATGGCCTGCTGAATTTTTTCACGTACATCGAGCAGATGCCGAGCCGCATCCGTTTCACTATATCCTGCGATCAGCTGTTGTAAAAGTTGCGGTACTGGCAGACATAAACCGTAATGCTTGGCCTGGATTTTATGTTCCAGGGCATTCACTACGTCCTCTAAGTGCTGCTGTTGCTTGGCCTGTTGATAATAACCCGCTAAACTTTTTCTGGCCTGCTGTTCAACTTCGACTAAGGCTTTCGCTTGAAACTGGGCGAGATAGTCTTTCACGCTTTCAATATAAGCCTTGAGATCATCAATCATGATCGAAGCATCCAGTTTGGTCACTTCAACAAAATTTTCGGCCTGCAAAGTCCGGTTGATAATATATTGTTCGATATCACAGATATCCTGATATTTTTTATATTTATTCAGCTCAGTCGTTAAACTGCCATGCTGTACCCGCAGTTGGGTCACGTCATAATTCAGTTCATCGACTTGAGCGTCATAATCTGCCAGTCTGCTGCGTGAATGATCCAGATTTTCCTGTAAAAACTGGATATTGCTGCGTAATGAAGTCTGGATCTTCAAGCTCCAGAGCAAGGCACATAATAAAATACTCGCGAGAACGAAAAAAGCCATACTGAGCATTGTTCTGTCCTTTAACCCCGGGCATTGCCCTAAAACATCAAATTAAAAATTTATTATAAAGTACTGGTTAATTTTGCATCACTTTGACCAGATAATCAAAGCCATTAATCGCCACTAAGTCGTTCATTCATTTTATTTTTCTATAATTTTTTATGTGCAAGTCATACATCATGAATTGATTTGCAGCTTAAATCAAAACGATCCTGAAACAACTAACGGTATTTTTTATATCAAAGGATATAATTTAAAAGTTTAAAATTAATGACAGTAAAATTAAAAAAACCAATAGAAATAAAGATATCAAACTTATAAAAGCAGATAAAGACAATAAAAATTCCTAAACTCATCATCAAGATATGCAGCCAGCATTCACCGGTATGTTCTACATCGACAGAAGATTGGGCAATGCATAAGTATTAGATTTCAAATAAAAAACATGAAAAACCATTAATTTTCAGAGCATTGACTGAAATAAATTCTCACAATTTTTAATTCAGGTAGCCGATTTTAAATGGCAAATACCATTTTGAATGACTGTAAAAATAGAACTAATTTGACCGGATACCATCGTTTTTATAATCCACATCAAAACGGAACTACGACTTCAATCTCAACCGGAACACCACTCAGCGGCTGGCTAAAAGCCAGATAATTGGCATGCAAAGCCATACGATTTAAAGGACTGCGCTGTGGTTCTGGATGATAGATTTTATCGCCAGTAATGGGATGACCCAGATACAGCATATGTACTCGCAACTGATGAGAACGGCCTGTGATGGGCGTGAGTAAAACCCGACTAATGTCTTGCTGGGGCAAATATTCTATTGCCTGATATAAGGTTTTGGCAGTTTTGCCCAGTTCATAATGCACCATCTGACGCGGACGGTTTTCCCAGTCGGTCATCAAAGGCACTTCGACGCTGCCCTGACCTTCAAGTTTGCCTTGTACCAGTGCGACATAATTTTTATGCACGGTACGTGCCTGAAACATTTTACTCACCGCCACTTCTGCATCACGGTGTTTGGCAAACATCAAAATACCTGAAGTGGCCATATCCAGACGATGGGTGATTTTAGCCTGCGGATACTGGTCCAGAACCCGCAAATAAGCACTGTCATGATGTTCAGCTAAACGCCCGGGAACCGACAATAATCCGGCCGGCTTTTCAATCACCACCAGATCATCATCTTCATAAACAATATGCAACGGTTCTTGCGGTGGGCAATAGACAAAGTCGGGGTTGATGGGCATTTTAGGAATACAGCATCTGGAACAATGCGCGCAAAATAACAAGCTGTATTTAACCTGTCAATCACCGCGCATAGCCAGATAAATTAATCTGCCAGATAATAATCCACCGTCGAAACTACACGGACTTTTTTCAAATAGGGGGTATTGCTGTCGCGATCTTCGATACTAAACATGCCCTGATTGGCGGACTTGATTTTCCCCAGACTGCTTTTTGAATCTGCGGCAAATTTTTCTGCCACACTGCGGGCATTTTCGGTGGCTTGTTCAATCATCGCCGGCTTAATGTCATTCAACTTAGTAAATAAATATTCGGTTCTTTGTCCGGAATCATCTCCAGCAAAGGCAATGCCTTTTCGACCCAAAGCCATCAGACGGCTTTGTGCCTTGCGTACTGCATCGATGTTGTGGGTATAGACGGTAATGGTCTGACTGGCAGTATAGCGCAGTGCGACATTGGCATCACCGCCGTATTGCTGGGCGTATTTATCGGTAATACTCGGTGAAGCACTGGTGATCTCTTCGGCACTAAAACCTTCATTTTTTAGAAAGGTCTGAATTTCCTGGGTATTGTTTTGCATGGTATCGTACAACTGGGCCAGATCCTGGCTGCCTGCGTTAAAACGGATCGGCCAGACTGCTACATCAGCTTTGACTTCGCGTTCCGACAAACCTTTGACCGACACAATACGTTCATACTGTTTGATTTTTAAGGCGCTATTGCCCAGAATCCATCCTGAAATTATCATCCCCAAAGCAATCAGGACACCCAAGATCAGTGCCGGTTTAAATTGATTCATCTGTTTCAACTCCTTTAAAATTCTGTTTTAGTTTTTATACACCCTACTGATCCAAAGCTATTTTTCTGTCATTCAAGATTCAGTTCAGCATAGCGCTTAACTTTGCTTGATTAAATAGATTGCAATTAAAGGCGCCAGGTTAAACAGCAAAATCCCAATTTTATACAATGCAATACCTGAATAATGAATCACATCGAAGCTGGCTTCAGATAGCCGGAACCATTTTCCATGCAATTGTTTCATCCAGTTTCGGGCAAATACAAAAACCGTGAACCAGAGCATGAGAATAGTGTAATTGATGACTAAGGAAAATAGCAGAAAACGACACCAAATATCGAGATTCATCATAATTCCCCACTGGGCGCAGCTGATGCTTTAAAAATAACAGATTTGATCTGGGAAAATGAGAACTGATTTGTATCATGCTTGAATTGAATCTTGGTTTAAGCTTTTGATTTATTGTTATTTTAATGATTTATCATATTTGCACTGCTGGAGAATTTTTTAGGGTGTTGGGAAAACGTCTAATGGTTTACTTCAACTATCAATCTTTGTAAGACTTGATCTTATAGCCTATAAACTTGTGGTCTATAGCGTCCTAAGCCGGATCGAGACCTTTTGGGTTCGTACTGCACTCGCGTTTTGCGCCGCTCACAGCATGCTACTCTTTCCGATCCCATCACACCCTTGAGAGCTATATTAGGCAAAAATGGACGGGATTAATTTCCTATGTTTTTTTAATTTTTAGATTTTTTGAAAATTTATTTCATTATTAAACTAAATTTAGGGAAATAAATTTCATTCTTCATTTTTTACGCTTTTTTATTCTATAAAAATGGCCTTTATTGCAATTTATCTTCAAGACATGATGACTATTTATTGAAACAAAGCAGCCTGAATCCATTGTGCGCTAAACCACCAGATACTGATCGCCGACATCCCGCACAGCAGATTGGCCAGAACTTTATTGAGTCTCGTCAGTTCAGAGCTATAGATTTTCAGATTCAGTAAATATGCCATCACGCCGTAGAGCAAACCAATTGCACCTCCAAACAGGATCAGAATTAATGGCCATGCGGAGTAGAAATGGGCTTTTTTATCTAATTTTCCTGATTCGGGTGCGTACTCTCTGATTTCCATATGTGTTTGCCCTCTTTCCAATATGTGCACATGCACTATTTCAAGGCAGATATTTCGCTGTTATTAAATATTTGCCGATTAGGACTTTGATTGAAGCAAGAAGCAGACCAGTTTTAGTGTACAAAAAGCTGACGGGTATGTTGGTTGATATAGGCGTTCAGGCCATCGCCATATCGGGCGAGCTGTTTCATGTTTTCGACATGCTGATCACCGGCACTGCTATAACTATAAGTATAGACTTTCGAGGTTTTCTTAAATTGCACCCGAATAAATTCGTTACCAATCTCATAATTGGCAACACCTGAGTCGTGATTAAGATCAAGATAATGTTGCAATTCGGCAGCCTTAAATACGGTGAATCTAGGCTTTTATATGGAGATGATTTGGTTAATTTTCAATCAAAATCAAGGTTCAAAAAGATGTAAATTTACAAAAAAACATCCCACTCAATGATGGGATATTTTTTTCAATCTAATTGAATTAATTAGCAATTAGGATCAACGACATAACTTGTCTGGTTAAATTTTTGCCATGCTCCAGTAGCAGCGCCATCTACAACCAGAATAGAAATAAGTCCCCAATCCAGGAAAATACCTAATAAAGTTGTTGGATCAAATGTTTTCTGTGGAATAACGGTGTTGGTTTGACAGCCTTGCTTCTCTGCCTTAATCACATAGTTTTCTTTCTTTTTGAAAGTATAGACAGTATTACGCTGTCCCATATATTCTTCATTGACATATAACTTAGCCAATTCATCATTACTACGGATATTCACAGTTTGGGTTGAACCATTAAACATCGTGGCACAGCCTGAAGTAAATAAGATTGCACTGCCTAGTACTAAAGCTGCAAATTTTTTCATTGTTTCACCCCGGAAATATCTAACCTTAATTTAAAAGTGGTTAGCTAATTTTTAAAGCAGACAAGCTATACCGTTTATATTTAAATTTCAAATAATTTTTTGAATTTATTAGGTTTTACTTTAAATTAATAAGTTTCTATACATATATGATTGGCTTTTTCACCCTGATCTTTTGATTGCTACCTAAAAGGTTAGCTAATAAACAGCAAAAAGCCCTATCGAGTAATAGGGCTTTCGTTCAAAACAGAGGGTAACTGTTTGAGTTGTTTTGCTTAGGCATTCTTATTGTTAAATTGATTGCCTTGGCATTTGGTACACGGTGGTAAACGATCAGTACCAATTTCTAAGTAGGTGCGGTGTCCGCATTGAACACAAAAATAGAAGCCTGTTCCGGGTTTTTCGCCAGCAGTAACCATCTTTGTTCTCCATGGTTTTAGAAATGGTCTGTCTAGTATAACCCTCTGGTGATGAATGTCTATTGTCCATTTTTGTAAATGATGATGGCATTTGGGCGAAGAACCTTAATTTATTGTTCCCTTTGTTTTGCAAGAACGATTACACCTACATAAGATGATTTGGCTTTTTGAAAATCATGTTTTTCATCCAACTTATCACCTAAATATTTAATACCTACACTTCCGGCTCCTATAACTGAGATAAGTTGCCCAAGTAAAGGCATAAAATTAACTGCCAGTGTTCCTCCTGCGAGCCCTAAAGTTTGTATATTTTTAGATCTATACTTGCTTTTTAATCCATCCAATTCTTTAATATGTTGCTTAATTTTCACATCCAAAAATTGAGAAAACTCTCTAGAAATATAATCTATGTCTTCAATTTTTACATTTGAGATTGAACTTATAAAAGTTCTCATTTCATTTTTAAATAAAATATGTTCATCTGCTTTTCTAAGTATCTTAATTTCCTCATCATTAAAATTAGCCAAATAGTCCAAACGTTGGGATGTCAAAACATTTAGAATTGTATCAGTCTGTTTATCAATGGGATTATCGGCTTTGAATGACCAACTCATCTTTGAAATTAAATTATAATAATGAGCATGTTCAGGAATACACAAATAAGGATTACTGCTCATTTCCTGAGAGTTTTCAAACAAATGATATTGCGGAACTAGCCTCTCAACTATTCCATTAACTATGATATGAATATCAGATGCCAAATTTTTTTCACACCAATCAGCTGTCCTATGTTGGCTCGCATAATCCCTATAATTAGTAATAGAATCTTTTAGATTATGAATTTCCATTCCATTTGGCGAAATAAAAAGCCTTTTCCCTTGTACAGCATTAAAAAAATCATTTGAGTACTTAGATAGATAATTTACTAAATCTTCTTCGCAATTAATTTTTACATTTAGATAGAAACTTAAAAACTCGAACAACAGATGATTTAGATTTTCTTTGGTTACATCATCCTTTTCTTCTAATAATTTTTCCCAACTAGGAAAAATGAAAAATGGTGGTATCTCAAAATCTTCTTCAAGTAGATCTTTTAAATTTAAGACGAAATATACAGCCTCGATCATTCTTAGATTTTTAAGCTTTTCATCACATCTTTCCTTCTCGATCCACGGTAAAATAGGATCAGGAATTAATACAAGATCTGTCAATAATAATGATTTACGTACAGCATTTAATTGTGTTTTTAAGAATCGAGAGCTTCCCCCTAAATTAATTTTAAATACATCTAAATTTTGTGCAGCTTTAAAAGCTTGTGCTGATTCACTAGTATATAGATTTACTAATTTTTCTAGAAAATCCTCACGTATTTGAATTAAATGTGAAAAATAAGAGATGTTATTTTTATTATTTTCATACATTTCCTTTAGATGTAGTCCTATTGATTCAAAATCTTTGAACTCATCAGGATTTTTGCCTACAAATTTGATAAAGAAATTATGAATGATTTCAAAATAACTTTTTTGATAGATAATTAACTGATGTAAAAATTCTGTATTCACTAAATCATCCAAAATAAAACTCCACTTTAAAGTAGGGTCTTTTTTAAATAACTTCAATCCACCCCAACCCTCCTTTAAAAAAGGAGGGAGTTCCCCTCTTTATTAAAGAGGGGTTAGGGGAGATTCTTAAACATTCCCTTCTAAAAAGTCCTGTGCAAAGCGTTGCAACACCCCACCCGCTTCATACACATGCACTTCTTCTTCAGTATCCAGACGGCAAGTCACAGGCACTTCAATAATCTGGTTCTTACCATCATCGGTTGAACGCTCAATCACCAAAGTCAAAGTCGAACGTGGCGCGATATTACCAATCACGCTATACAGCTCCGTACCATCAAGACCTAAAGTCTTACGATCCGTACCCGGCTTAAACTCAAGCGGCAATACCCCCATACCGACCAAGTTGGTACGGTGGATACGCTCAAAACCTTCTGCGACAATCGCTTCTACACCCGCCAGACGCACACCTTTCGCCGCCCAGTCACGACTCGAACCCTGACCATAGTCTTTACCTGCAATAATGATCAACGGCTGTTTACGGTTCATGTAGGTTTCAATCGCTTCCCACATCCGCATCACTTCGCCTTCAGGCTCCACACGTGCTTTCGAACCCTGCTTGATGCTGCCGTCTGAACGCACCACCATTTCATTAAACAGTTTCGGGTTGGCAAATGTTGCACGTTGCGTAGTCAGGTGATCACCACGATGCGTTGCATAAGAGTTAAAGTCTTCCTCAGGCACGCCCATTTTTTTCAGGTATTCGCCTGAAGCACTGTCGAGTACAATTGCATTGGATGGTGACAAATGGTCGGTGGTGATGTTATCGCCCAAAATCGCCAGTGGACGCATATTGGCTAAGGTACGCGGTGCAGCAAGTGCACCTTCCCAATACGGCGGACGGCGGATATAAGTACTTTGCGGACGCCAGTCGTAGAGAGGACTTGCCGCCTTTTCATTCACACCCAAATCAAACATCGGAATATAGATTTGACGGAACTGTTCCGGCTTCACTGCCTCTTTGACCAGTGCATCAATTTCTTCATCCGATGGCCAGATGTCTTTTAGATAAATCGGGTTGCCATCTTTGTCATTACCAAGTGAATCCGTTTCGATATCAAAACGAATCGTACCGGCAATCGCATACGCTACGACCAACGGCGGGGAAGCCAAGAAGGCCTGCTTCGCATAAGGATGGATACGGCCATCGAAATTACGGTTGCCCGACAATACCGCTGTGGCATACAGGTCACGGTCAATAATTTCTTGCTGAATTTTTGGATCTAGCGCGCCCGACATGCCGTTACAGGTAGTACAGGCATAAGCCACGATACCAAAGCCCAGTTTTTCTAAATCTTTGAGTACGCCAGCTTCTTCAAGATATAACGCCGCAGCTTTAGAACCCGGTGCAAAAGATGATTTCACCCAAGGCTTACGGATCAAGCCCAATTCATTGGCCTTACGCGCCAGCAAACCTGCCGCCACGGTATTTCGCGGGTTTGAGGTATTGGTACAAGACGTAATCGCCGCGATAATCACCGCGCCATCTGGCATTAAACCTTCAGCTTCTTGCGCACGTGCAGCCTCTAGATTACCGGCAATGCCTTTTTCTTTTAAGTCAGATGTCGAGACACGAGCATGCGGATTGGATGGGCCAGCAATGTTACGGGTTACTGTTGAAAGATCAAAACGCAATACACGTGGATATTCTGCCTGAGTCATATCCGATGCCCACAGACCAATCTCTTTGGCATAAGTTTCAACCAGTTTGACTTGCTCTGCTTCACGACCGGTCAAAGTCAGATAATCAATGGTGTTCTGATCGATATAGAACATCGCAGCGGTTGCACCGTATTCCGGAGTCATGTTGGAAATCGTGGCACGATCACCCACTGACATGCTGTCGGCACCTTCACCGAAGAATTCTAAGTATGCCCCGACCACACGTTCTTTACGCAGGAATTCTGTCAGTGCGAGCACAATATCGGTTGCGGTAATGCCCGGCTGACGCTGACCAACAAACTCCACACCAATGATGTCAGGCAGACGCATCCAAGATGCACGGCCCAGCATCACATTTTCCGCTTCCAAGCCGCCAACACCAATCGAGATCACGCCCAATGCATCTGTATGAGGCGTATGCGAATCTGTACCGACACAGGTGTCCGGGAATGCCAGACCGTCACGGTTTTGAATCACCGGAGACATTTTCTCCAGGTTGATCTGGTGCATGATGCCATTACCGGCAGGAATCACATCGACATTTTCAAACGCGGTTTTGGTCCATTCAATAAAATGAAAACGGTCTTCATTACGACGGTCTTCAATCGCGCGGTTTTTCTCAAAAGCATCCGGATCAAAACCACCAAACTCAACCGCCAGTGAATGATCGACAATCAGCTGGGTCGGTACCACTGGATTGACTTTAGCCGGGTCACCGCCCTGTTCTGCAATTGCATCACGTAAGCCGGCAAGATCGACCAAAGCTGTTTGTCCCAAGATATCGTGACAGACCACACGTGCCGGATACCATGGAAAATCATGTTCCTGTTTACGCTCAATCAGCTGTCGCAAAGACTGTTCTAAAATGGCAGGATCACAACGACGAACCAGCTGCTCAGCAAGCACTTTGGAGGTATAAGGAAGTTTGGCATATGCGCCTGGCTGAATATCTTCTACGGCCTGACGCACGTCATAATATTCCAGCTGGGTGGATTGCAGCGGTTTACGGTAGTTGTTGTTCATAGCTTGCCTGCCCTCGTTTATTACTCTTTTTTGCACATCAAAATTTATTGATGACTTGTTTTTTAATAAAGGCATTGTACGCTGCCGAAAGTCCATTTCCCAAATCTTATAATTTTCAATAGTTTAATTGTAGAAATCGGTCTATTTTAATAAATTTGTTATCTGGCCTTTAGAATTTTGGCTCTAAACTTCTATTTTTTTGAAAAATCGTAGAAAATTCATCTCATTCTTTAGTATGAGACACTCACAACAGTATAAAAAACAATCAACATATAGGCGCAATAAACAGGCTTTATTTCATAGTCATGCAACTTTTATGAGCTGTATTTTAAGCAGCGAATAGACCCTATAACCGATTAAAAGCCAACTATTAAAAGCCAAATAAGTCTCTTCTCTTACATTTAGGTCTTTATATGCAAGCGGCTTGTTGATAAAAACTGGATATTAAGCATATCTTCAAAACATCCTTATACAATAATTCCGAAAATCATCGTATTTCAGCGATAGAACCATTTAAAAGCTGTGTCCTGATTCAATTCCATAATTTTCGTAAGACTTTCTTACAAATTTTACAACTATTTTAATATGTATAAATATTATCGAATAATTAAAGATTTACATAAAAATTAGCACATTCAACACCAAAGAAAAAATACTTTAGACATACCGTTTATCTGCCTCCCCCTAATTTGGTGATAACAGTTTTTCTCTCAATTAAGTAAATCTAAACAGTAATTACTTCACAACAACAATACTCATCACAAAAGTAGATAAAGGTGATTACGATGTTACAGCTTGCGATTATCGGTGTCATAGCAGCGGTCATAGCCGTACTGGCATCAAACTGGAATGGAGCTAAAAACCCTCCTAATCCTTATAACCCTTCAAATCCAAATAATCCGTCAAATCCAAGTAACCCAAACAACCCGACTCAGCCACCACCTGCTCCAACAGCACCGGATTCTCTGATCAGTAATCCGCCATTGCTACAGAAAAATGCCAAAGGCAAATACGAACTGATCATCGCATATAAAACGGATAAGTTGTATAACCCCAGAAAAGGAACATGGGATCAACTGGTGCTACGTGGCTATGTGACCAAGCCCAGTTTATTTAATAAGAAAAAAGCAGGTGAATATGTCGAAGACCGGCTGGTCGGGCCACAGATTCGGGTCAAACAGGGAGAAACCTTTTCTGTGCATTTGAATAACCAACTGCCCACGGAGTCCACAGCAACCTGCCCAGAACATATTCTCGATGCGAATGACCCGCATTGTTTTAATACCACCAATCTGCACACTCATGGCCTCTGGGTCAGCCCGCAAGGCAATAGTGACAATGTTTTCCTGAAGTTCAAACCACAGGAAAAGTTTGACTATCAATTCAAAATGGAACCGAATCATCCTGCGGGTACTTACTGGTATCACGCTCATCTACATGGTTCAACGGCTATTCAGGTCTCTAGCGGCATGGCTGGCCCATTAATCGTAGAAGGCAGCCGTATTCCTCAAGTCAGGAATGGCAAAATCACATCGACGGGAGACATGGATATTCTGTGGAAAGATAAAGGCAAGAACAGCTATTCTAATGAAAATATCCTCCTGTTTCAGCAAATTCAGTATCGATGCACTCACCCGGCAGGCACGACCAATATCAATAATTGTGATGCTGGTGAAGTCGGTATGCTGGAAGATTATCAAGGCCTGAATGCCTTTAATTCATGGGGAGCAAATCATTATTACACCTCGATTAATGGCAAAGTACATGGCGAGATTCAAGTTGAGCAAAACCAGTTTAAGCGCTGGCGTATGATTCATGGTGGTGTTCGCGACACCCTTGGTCTTATTATTAAGGAACTGCCAAAATCACAAAAATTTACCGCTGAACAAACCATTAAAGCTTGTTCTGAATTTCAGGAAGAAGACAAAAAAGCAGATTTTGATCAGCTCACCAGCTTGCCGGTCTATACCATTGCTCAGGATGGTTTAACCATGGATCATGTGCAGACACGTAGAATCTCGATATTTCAACCCGGTTACCGTCACGATGCAATGGTCGCCTTCCCAAGCACGAATAGATACTGTATTTTTGACACCAACTTGAACATTGATGATGAAATCAATGCCATCCCTACATCCGGACAAATTACCCCTCAACTCGCTCCGGGTAATACGTTAAATGCCCAACTACTGGGATGGGTGAATGTCAAAGCGAGTAAATTAAAAGCGCAAACGCCAGCCCAGTTTTTACAAGCTCAGGCACAGAAAATTGGCTTAAACAAAGAAATTCAGACCCAGCTCTCACAGTTAAAACTTTCTGCCTTTATCGACCACCCATCGCTGATGACCACTGAAATTGAAAATCGCTTAAAGAACCGTCCACCACAACGCTCAACCTTCGATGCCAGCTTTGGTCCAAATGGTAAGTTTGGCTACCGTTACAGTGATATTGAGGGAATCTATAGTTTTGGTGACCTCTTTACCGGCGCGGATGCAGTAGAAGGTGCATATGTACGGAAACTGGAATTTGGGCAAATTGATGAATGGATTCTTAGCAGTAATAACCTGAATCATCCTTATCATATCCATGTGAACCCCTTCCAGATTGTAAAAGTACTGGATCCAACGGGTAAGGATGTCAGCGATATTCCGCTGGCAGTAGATCCAAATCCTAATCTGGAAGATATTCAATACCGCGGCTTAAAAGGACAGTTTAAAGATACAATCTTTGTTAAACAGGGGTATCAGGTAATTGTCCGCAGCCATTACAAGAAATTTGAAGGTGATTTTGTACAGCATTGTCATATTCTCGATCATGAAGATCAGGGCATGATGGAATATGTTCGGATTTGTGGCGGTAAATTCCCTTGTGATTCGCCATTACCGGCTAGCCATCACCACTAAATATTATCATTCCATAAAAGCCGATGATTTAGATTGTTGGCTTTTTTGTTTGCCTCTATTTGATGCTTGCTGCACAATAACTGCATTGATTTATAGTATTCAAACTGGGGCTTATCATGGCAACGTCTCCTGCTTTTACATTGTTTAGTCTGAATGGTGTTGATGCACAAAAATTCCTTCAAGGTCAGGTGACTTTGAATACTGAAACATTGGCTGAAAACCAGACACGTTATACCGCGATCTGTAGCTTGAAAGGCCGTATTCAATTTGGCTTATGGCTTAAAAAGCTCAGTCCGGAAAGCTTTGAAATTGTAAGTACTGACGATCAGGCCACTGAACTGGCGAATCATATTAAAAAATTTGGTGCCTTTTCAAAAATGAAACTGGAACTGGTCGGTGCGGTTTATCCTGTGATCAATGATATTCACACTGACTTTGTTGCGACTGAAACCGATGTGGCGACCTGGGAGCAGCAAGCCATTGAATCAGGTCAGGCCTGGATTCAGGCGGCCACTGCGACCCTGTTTCAACCACAGGAATTGCGCTTACATCAACGTGAAAGCATTCACTATGACAAAGGTTGTTATTTAGGTCAGGAAGTCATTGCACGCTTATGGTTTAAAGCCAAGCCAAAACATTGGCTGCATCTGATTCAAGCGACGGGTGAAGCACCTGTAGTCGGCACTCAGCTCAACAACAATGTTGAAGTCGTGAATAGCATCAGTCTGAAGGATGGCTATAAAGCCTTGGTCGTAGCCAAACCTGAAGCATTGGCCGAGTTGGGTCTAGAGGTTCTGGAACTTCCTGAAGCTTTGAGCGGTGATGTAGCACGTCCGCAATAATTCCGGTTTAGGCCCTAAAAAAGCCAAGACTTAACTCTTGGCTTTTTTTGTTTTAGAAACCATGAAACAGCTTATTCATATCTTTCACCACATAATCTTTGAAGTGATAAGCACGAGCATGTTTGGCATCAAATTTTGTGGTTAATTCACCTTTTTGAAAGGTGTAGACCCGGTCTTCCTGACTAATCAAAAATTCTGCACCGAGCTTCATCAGCAGTGCGTCAATCTTGTCTTCATCCGCAATCGTTTCATCTACGTTAATTCTGTCATAGTGGCGTTTAATCGTTTTGACAAACATGGCTCAATCCTGGGAGGCTGATTTAAACCGAGATTTAACCAGAGAAGTTCCTTTAAGCAAAGTAATCCTTTCAATATCTGAATGATTGATAGGAAAGTTATCCAGATCAGTGATCTGGTTAAATCGGTATATCCTGCTTTGATGATTTATTTTGATTAAATCCCTTTCATAACTCAAGAAATGATAATTTTATTCATATTTAAATAGAGGTTGAACGCTCCTTCTCCCTTCGGGAGGAGGAGCATGCTGCGCAAGTCTCCGACAAGAAGATAGAATTTCATTTATAATAATTAAAAAATGATTTATGAAAGAACTCTAATGACAAATTGTATATTTACAAAGCACAAAATCCTTTTATGATGTAAGTGAAAATGATTAAAACCGCACCAAGGACTTAGGTGCCAGCAATAATAAGGTTATAGGAACCATGAAAAAGTTAATACTCGCTACCGTTCTTGCAGTTTCTGCGCAATTCACTCTGGCAAATACTGTAAAAGATCAGGCCGACCCCCAGTTTGTAAAAATTGAAGCCATGGTGAAAGCCAATAATTTCAAAGGCGCCTATGACGCTTTAAATCAATTGGCTAGTCAGGGAAATGCCCAAGCCATATATAACTTAGGCTATTTAACCCAGACCGGCCAGGGCACTGCCAAAGACGAGAAAAAAGCCATCCAGCTCTATGAACAGGCAGCCAGCAAAGGTTACCCTGTGGCCAATTATGTACTGGGCAAAAATTATGCGGCGGGTACATTAGGACTAAAGCAGGATTTAAGCAAAGCCAAACAGTATCTGGAACGTGCCTCAGCAGCCAACTTTGATGATGCCAGTGTAGATCTGGCTGTGCTGTTATTTGCTGAAAATACCCCCGCCTCAAATAAAATCGGACTACAAAAGCTGCAACCATTAATCACAAAAGGTAATATGCAAGCGATTCACGCCAAAGCCTTATATGACATCAGCTCTGGTTTTAAAAACAAAGATGAAAAACCGATTCAGCAAGGTTTAAGCAGTATTCAGGATCTGGCTAAAAAAGGCTATATCCCTGCCCTGATGGCAGTCGGCAATATGTTTGCCAATGGCAGTATCGTGCAGCAAAACTTGCCTGAAGCGAAAAAAATCTTTGCTGCATTGGCACAGCAAAATATTCCGCAGGCTAAAGAGTCTTTGGCAGCAGTAGACAAAATGATGGCGGAGCAGAAAAAAATACCTGCCAAAAAGAGTTAATTTGGTTTCGCCCCAATGAAAAGCGGAGCTTCGCAAGAAAAGTATCTTGCGGAGCCATACTCTCATCGCAAAACTCGTCAGCCAGCATCCACTGGTAAATTTGTCGCAAAAACAATCATTTTTAATCTTGCGGTACAATACACCGTATGCCTCAAACAGTTGCGGCTGACTTTTCTACCTGTAAAATATAATCATAAATTTAAAAAAGAAAATGCCAATATGGGGCTTTTTATAAGGAGAGAATCAATCCTGGAATGAGCTATCCCCACCACAAGGCAATTAGGCCGCTGGTCACGATAAAACCAGCGATGGTGCTCATCAGCAGTGGTGTTAAGGCTCGATCATTTAAACCATAGGCCTGTCCCAACATACCGAAGATTGTTGGCATCGGTAAGGCAGCAATCAAAGTACCCGCATGAACCATTTCCTGACTTAAACTGGTCAATTGACTGAGGCCAAGATACATCAGCAGCGGCATCATAATGTTGTTAGAAAACACCAGATAGAAACTTTGCAGATTAACGTATTTCAGGCTCATTCCCACAATACCGCCACCAATTGCAAACAAGGCCAATGGCGATGCTGTCTGCCCGATCAAGGCAAAAACCTGATCGATATAGAGCGGAATTTTAATCTGGAAAATCGCACAGGCCATACCCAGTACGACCCCCATAAATAAGGGGTTTGTTACTAAAGTCAGCACCACACTTTTAAAAATGGAGCCAAGATTTGCCTGATGCTGTGTTCCCAGCGCAGCCATGACCAGTACCAAAGGAATCAGCAACATACTTTCAATGATGACCACCAGAGAAGTATAAGTCATGGCCTGCTGCCCGATTAACAGACTAAGCACGGCCGTACCAATAAGTCCGGTATTCGACATCGCGGCGCCCAGCGACAATACTGCACTCTGCGAATGCGTATTCTGAAAATAACGGCGCATCATCCAGAAACCGCTACCATAGAGCAGTAAAGTTACGCTGCTATACACCGCAAAGTATTCAAAATACCAGATTTCATGCAGGTCTTTAGAGGCGAGAGACTGGAAAAACAGCAGAGGCAACGCCACTTTAATGACAAAAGCACCGACTGTACCCACTTGCTCTTTGTCTAACACTTGACTTTTTACAGTCAGATAACCCAGTGCCAACAATAAAAAAATGGGCACAATGACCGCAAAAATCATAATGCAGCGTCCTCATTTGCAATGAGTGACTATTATACGACCTTCCTGCTTAGAAAAGATTGTTAAAAAGGCTCAAACAGATGGTTTAGACCATGCGGGGCACTGCGAAGATATTGGGGTGAAATCTTTAGTTTTTCTTCAAGTGCCGCAGCTGCATGCCAAGGCCAATGTGGATCGTAGAGAATCGCCCGTGCAATAGCGATAGCATCGGCCTGCCCTTTTTGCAGAATATGTTCTGCCTGTTCTGCTTCGGTAATTAAACCTACAGCAATTACCGGAATATTGACGGCTTTTTTGATGATATCTGCAAAAGGTACTTGATAGTTCGGTTTCACATCAATGTTCTGTTTGACATGTAAACCGGCACTGGAAATATGAATATAAGCTGCGCCCATCGCTTCGAGGGCTTTAGAGAGTTCAACCGAAGAATCAATATTCCAGCTATCCTCATGCTCCATCCAGTCACTCGCTGAAATACGCACTCCGATTGGATAATCTTCCGGAACTGCTGCCTGCATGGCTTGCAATACTTCCAGCGTCAGGCGAATCCGGTTTTCCAGTGAACCGCCATATTTATCCTCACGTTTATTGGAAAGTGGCGACATAAACTGATGTAACAGATAACCATGTGCTGCATGTAGTTCAATCAGGTCAAAGCCTGCATCAACTGCGCGTTTGGCACTTTCTGCAAAGTTTGCAATGACCTGATCAATCTCTGCCTGATTCAGCGCTTTAGGAGGATGTTCGTCTGCCTGAAAAGGAAGATCACTGGCAGAAACAGTTTGCCAGCCATGTGCCTCATCCGGTTTAAACTGGCCTCTACCTGCCCATGGTTTATCTGTAGAGGCTTTACGTCCGGCATGTGCAAGCTGGATAGCAAATGGCATTGGCGATATAGATTTAACTTTGGCCAATAATGCTTTGATCTGGGCAGCTTGCTGATCATTCCACAATCCCAGGTCTGCATAACTGATACGACCTTCTGGTTGTACAGCAGTCGCCTCGACAATACAGAGTCCGGCGCCAGAGAGCGCATAATTCGCCCATTGCTGCTCATGCCAATACGTGATTTCACCCTCATCTGTGGCTGAATATTGACACATGGGTGCAATAATAATTTTATTGCTGAGTGATAATGAACCAAACTTTAGCGGTTGAAATAATAATGTCACGTGGCAATCCCTCTTTATTCATGTGAAGTATGATCGGGCAATAAAAAACAGGCTTTAAAAAGCCTGCTTAGTTATAACGTGAACGATCACTTTTTAGAAGATGATGCGGCTGGTTAAACCAAGTAGCAGTGCATTATCTACGTTGTTGGTTGCCCCTGGATTGACTACATATTGCAGGTTTGGACGTAGCATCAGCCACTTTGTTGCATTATAGCTATAGTTAAGTTCGATATTGTATTCTGCATCGGCATTGAATGCTGGACGCGAATCTGCAAAGCGATTATTCACGTGCACACGGTTAACTGCCAGACCCAAAATATCATTCGGTTGACTGTCGAGCAGGCCAATATATTTCACCCCAAGCTGTTGTGAATGATCGACTTTATTGGTTACACGGTCATGCCAGGTGAAATTGGCAAATGAATGCAGGCCCTGACGCCCCTGACCTGTTGAAGTTAATTGCTGTTCGATGGCCAACCAGCCTGCAAAGGTACGATCTTCAGCTTGGCCAGTGACAATATCTTTTTGATTGATTGGATCATCCGCAGTATTGTACATTCCACCCACACGGTAGCTACCCGGCAAGTTATTGATGAGTGATTTGGGTGTCCATACAATTTCTGCTGGAATGGTCACGCCATCGGCATGCTTAGTATCCAAACTCCAGCCTTGACCTTCTTTAGCCCCATTGCCATTGTCCGGATTAAACTCATAAACACCGACTTGTACCGCAAGTTCAGGGTTCAGCTGCTGCTTTATACGCACACCCCATTGTGATACTGGCGTATTCATCCAGATATTGCCTTGCCATTTACCCATCTGCGCAGCACAAAATGCTGTACTGGCAAAGTCACAGGCCATCACATTAAAGTCCATGCCCAGCCCCAAACGGCCAGCCTTAATACTCAGTCCTTGTTCTTTATAATTCTTTTCAATCGAAAGTTCACTCAGACGGCTATCCTGATTGCCACGCCCAAACGTACCTTGTGCATTGGCCATCTGTGGCGCTGATGGATCTTGCAAATCACGGATAGACGTACTTTGGCCTTGGCGCGCACTCATTGCAGCACGTACCGTGACACCGTTCCATCCTGCCAGTTTTTCCAGGTCCAGTTGAGTTCCCAACCATAACTGGGCAGAAGTTAATGGATCTGCGCCTGCATTCCGGCCACCATCCGCAAGATAGGCTGTATCAGTTAGCAGATTGGCTTCAAATTTAATTCCTTGCTGAGCCAGTTCTGTACGTTGACTATTCCAGTCCCCCAGTAAATATTGACCTTGCGGATCAAATGCAGATTCTGCCTGCGCGGTTGTCATGGCAGCCATTAATGGCAATAAAGCGAAACCTAAATATTTCATGTAAAACCTAAACATTCGGAGAGAAAAACAAGCAAGGTTTTTAAAATTGCTATTAGGTGCATGAATTTACATAACTTTTCCTATAAATTCTTATTATTTTTTTTATTATTGATTAAACTTTTAGTTATGCCTTAATACAAAAAATATAATTTTATTTCAAAATAGTTAAATTATTTATATGTTTTTCAAAAACTTAGGATTTATTTATTTTTTCATTCCTTTTATTTCTTTAATTTTTGGTCTAAACATGCAAAAAAACAGCTTATTCTTTAAGCTCTTACACCTCCAATAAACATGAAATCCCCAGTCATTTTCTAATGGTTGCATCCCCATTAAGACTTGTAATCTCCGTAAATTCGCCCAATATTAGCTGCATCTCCCTCGCCTCTGATGTGTTATGCCTGAATTACCAGAAGTAGAAACCACCAAAACCAGTTTATTACCCTTGTTAGAACAACGTGTAAAACGGGTTGAAATCCGTCAGTCAAGTTTGCGCTGGCCCATTCCCGAAAATATACAAAAGCTGGTCGGGCAGAAATTACTCAACCTGTCGCGCCGTTCCAAATATATTCTGGCTGAGTTTGAGCACGACACCATGCTCTGGCATTTAGGCATGTCTGGCAGCTTTCGTTTGTGTGAAACAAGTGAAGAATTACGCAAACATGATCATCTGATTATTCAGTTTGATGATATTGAATTGCGTTATCATGATCCGCGTCGTTTTGGCTGTATTTTATGGCTGGATGCGCAGTCACAAAGCAAACTGATTGATACGCTGGGACCAGAACCCCTGAGTGAAAATTTTAATTCTCAGTATTTATTTGAAAAATTGAAAAATAAAAATGTTGGCACCAAAGTTGCGATTATGGATAACCATGTGGTGGTAGGTGTCGGCAATATTTATGCAACCGAAAGTCTGTTCAATATGGGCATTCATCCAGCACAACCCGCCTCGACTTTAAGCTTGGCACAGATCGAAAAATTAGTGCTGGAAATCAAGCGCATATTAAAACAGGCCATTGATTTAGGCGGGTCGACATTACGGGATTACACCAACGCCATGGGGGAAAATGGCTATTTTCAGCAAACGCTGCTGGCCTATGGTCGTGCCGGGGAAATGTGCGTGAACTGTGAGACCACGCTTGAAAATATTAAACTGGGACAACGTGCTTCTGTGTTCTGTCCAGAATGTCAGCCTTTGAAAAAGATGCAACTCCCTGTCAAAAAACTGGCAACTGTACGAGGGGAAAAGTCATGAAAACAGCCATTGTGCGTCATATTCTGGTTAAAGATAAAGAAACTGCCGAGCAGCTTAAAAAGAAGATTTTGAGTGGCGCTGACTTTAATAAAATCGCCAAACAATATTCAACCTGTAATTCTGCCAAGCGTGGCGGAGAACTGGGCGAAGTAAAAAAAGGCCAACTGGTGCCTGTCATTGATAAGCTGGTGTTTACGGCTGCTGAACGGGTCTTACATGGTCCGGTCAAAAGCCAGTTTGGTTTTCATTTGGTAGAAATTAAGTTCCGGATGGATTTTTAATCTTATAAATCTCTCCCCACCTCCCTTTAACAAAAGGGGGGATTTAGGCGGATTAAAAAAACGGCGCAAGAGGCGCCGTTTTTTTATTTGTGTCAGAACGCTTATGCTTCAGGACGTTTTTTCAATTCATCACGAATTTCACGCAGTAATTCGATATCTTCAGGGGTGGCTTCAGGTGCAGGTGCTTCTTCTGCCTGTTTACGACGAAGTTTATTCATCATTTTCACCAGTAAGAATACCACCCATGCCAACAACAGGAAATTAATCAGAATCGTTAGGAAGTTACCATAAGCAAATACATTCAGGCCTTCAGCCTGTGCATTTGCCAAAGAAGTGACATTATTAGGATTATCACCCAGTACCAGGAACCAGTTAGAATAGTCAACATCCCCACCTAAAATCCAGCTAACGATTGGCATGATGATATCTTTTACAAAAGAATCAATAATTTTACCAAATGCTCCACCAATAATGACACCGACCGCGAGGTCCATCACATTGCCTTTGACAGCAAACTCTTTAAATTCTTGAATAATACTCATTTTTTCTCCAATAATTCATTTTAAAGTTTGTGATGAATTATACATTAATTATAAGTGATTTCATTTTCATATAAGGTGATGTTTTTTATAAGTTTTATGGTTCTAGTTAAAATTTTAATACAAAAAACCGCAACCTTTGAAAAGATTGCGGCTTTAGGAATCTTAGATCAATAATCTACAGATTATTTACCTGAACGGTTACGTTTACGTTCGTTTTCAGTCAAATAACGCTTACGGATACGGATTGACTTCGGTGTTACTTCAACTAGTTCGTCATCTTCAATGAATTCAAGCGCTTGTTCAAGCGTATATTCAACTGCAGGAACAAGTGTTAATGCTTCATCAGTACCAGATGCACGTACGTTGGTTAACTGTTTTGCCTTAGTCGGGTTCACAGTCATGTCGTCAGAACGTGAGTTAATACCAATAATCATACCTTCGTAAACTTCTAACTGAGGCTTAGCGAATAGACGACCACGGTCTTGTAATGTGAACAATGCATAGCCCAGGCAAGTACCTTGAACCATAGAGATCAACACACCGTTTTGACGTTTCGCAACTTGGCCTTGTTTCATTGGACCATAATGCGAGAAGCTTGATGTCATGATACCCGTACCTGAAGTCATCGTCATGAATTCAGAACGGAAACCGATCAAGCCACGTGAAGGAACAGTTGCTTCAATACGGATACGGCCTTTACCGTCAACTTCCATATTGGTCATCTCGCCTTTACGGCTGCCCATTTGCTCCATTACAGAACCTTGGTGCTGTTCTTCAACGTCAAAAGTCACGTTTTCGTACGGTTCTTGCATTTGACCGTCAATTTCTTTCAAGATGACTTGCGGACGAGATACACCCATCTCGAAGCCTTCACGGCGCATGTTCTCAATTAAAACTGAAAGGTGAAGTTCACCACGGCCAGACACTTTGAAACGGTCAGGACTGTCAGTGTCTTCAACACGTAATGCGACGTTGTGGATCAATTCGCGATCTAGACGCTCACGAATGTTACGTGAAGTTACGAATTTACCTTCTTTACCAGCAAACGGTGAGTTGTTTACCTGGAATGTCATTGTGACTGTAGGTTCATCTACAGAAAGCGGTGGAAGCGCTTCAACAGCTTTCGGATCACAAATCGTGTCAGAAATGTTCAATGCATCGATACCCGTTACGCAAACGATATCACCTGCGTTGGCTTCTTCGATGTCCACACGATCTAAACCATGATAACCCATGATTTTTAAGATACGACCGTTACGTGTTTTGCCTTCTTTGTCGATCACAGTCACTTGCGTGTTCAATTTAACTGAACCACGTTGAATACGACCAACACCGATAACGCCTACGAAGCTGTTATAGTCAAGTGAAGACACTTGCATTTGGAATGGACCATCAACGTCAACTGCTGGCGGTTCAACGATGTCTACAATTGTTTGGAACAATGGTGTCATGTCGTCAGCAAGTTCTTCTGGAGAAGGACCCGCCACACCACGAAGACCAGATGCATAAACGACCGGGAAGTCTAACTGTTCGTCAGAACCACCTAAGTTATCGAACAAATCGAATACCTGGTCAATCACCCAGTCTGGACGTGCGCTTGGCTTATCAACTTTGTTAATAATTACGATTGGCTTCAAACCACGTGCGAACGCTTTTTGCGTTACGAAACGTGTTTGTGGCATCGGGCCTTCTTGTGAATCGACAAGAAGAAGTACGCAGTCAACCATCGACATTACACGTTCAACTTCACCACCGAAGTCGGCGTGTCCCGGGGTGTCCACGATGTTAATACGGTATTCAGTATTGGTACGTGCATCCGTCCATTTAATTGCAGTGTTTTTTGCAAGAATGGTAATACCACGTTCACTTTCGATAGCGCCAGAATCCATGACACGCTCAATCTCACCCGCGCGATCACCGAGAGCACCTGATTGTTGCAAAAGTTTGTCTACAAGAGTGGTTTTACCATGATCGACGTGCGCAATAATGGCGATGTTACGGAGAGTTTTAATATCTGACATGTAAATTCAATGCGTATGTAATTTGAGGGCAAATTATACAGAAAAATACAAAACTTTTATAGTCACTGTTACCACACTCCTCAACTTTTTTTAAGGAGATGGGCTTTTTTTGATTTTGTAAAGGCGTGTAACTCGATTAGAATAGCGCCACCCTGCCTTAATTTGCATTGACACATGTCTGATTTTAATCAATCTCCTCCTCCTAAAGATCAACTCGACCTGGTATATGGTCTGGATGATCGTCCAAAACCATTTATTGCTTTTTTAGCTGCATTCCAACATTTATTGGCAATTATTGTCCCGATCGTGACCCCTGGCTTGCTAATTTGTCTGGCACTTGGGGTATCCAAAGAAGATACCAACATGATTTTGTCCATGTCCCTGGTGATCTCGGGTATCGCGACTTTTTTACAGTCTAAAAAAGTCGGACCTTTTGGTGCCGGTCTGTTGATTGTTCAGGGAACCAGCTTTAACTTTATCGGCCCAATTATTGGTATTGGTTCAGCCATGGTTGCTGCCGGTACGCCAGTTGAGTCAGTCATGGCAGCAATTTTTGGTGTGGTGATTGCAGGTGCATTTATTGAAATGGGCGTGTCCCAGATTCTGCCTTGGATAAAAAAACTGATTACCCCTTTGGTAACCGGGATTGTCGTCCTTCTGATTGGTTTAACCTTAATTAAAGAAGGTCTAATCAGTATGGGCGGTGGTTATCAGGCCATGAGCGATAAAACTTTTGCCAATGCAGACAACCTAATCATGTCCTGCACAGTCTTGGCGCTGATCATTATCCTGAACCGTATCCGGATTACCTGGGTAAAAAGTTCTGCCATTTTGATTGCCCTGGTTTGTGGTTATATTCTGGCCGGCTTTATGGGCCATCTGGATTTTTCCGGCTTAAAAGATGCCCCACTGGTACAGATTCCAACTCCAATGCATTTCGGTTTAAGCTTCTCCTGGAGCCTGTTTATTCCGATGGCATTCATTTATCTGGTGACCTCTTTAGAAGCGATTGGCGATATCACGGCGACCTCAAAGCTTTCTAACCAGCCAGTCGATGGGCCAAAATGGATGCAGCGCATTAAAGGCGGTGTACTGGTCAATGGCGCCAATTCATTCCTTGCCGGTATTTTTAACACCTTCCCAAGTTCGGTATTTGCACAAAATAACGGTGTGATTCAGTTGACGGGTGTAGCGAGCCGTTATGTCGGCATCTGGATTGCTGCTTTACTGATCATTCTGGGTTTGCTGCCTGCGGTTGCCGGGATTATCCAGGCGGTTCCGCAAGCGGTACTGGGTGGTGCAGTGATGGTGATGTTTGGTGCAGTAGCAGCTTCCGGCATTAATATTCTGTCTGGCGTACATCTGGACCGCCGTGCCCTGCTGATTATTGCGATTTCACTGGCACTGGGTTTAGGTGTTGCACAAGTTCCACAAATTCTTGAGCATCTTCCTGAGTTATTCCGTAATATCTTTAGCTCAGGCGTTGCCACTGGCGGTATTGCTGCCCTTATTCTGAATGTTGTACTTCCTGAAACAAAGAAGTAATTTCATGTCCAAAGAACACTGTCTAGGTCAGACTTAGGCAGTGTTCTTTATATTGGAGAGATACCTATGGATCCTAAAAGCGAAGTTTTATTAAGACAATATGATTTTTTGTCGGGTCGCATCTTACTCATTAATGCACCGACAGATGATCTACTCGCTGAATTCGATGCCTCTATCAATCCCGCTGTCTGGACATGGAATTTTAATGATTTTCAATATTTCCAGTCGCAACAAGCAGATGTCCACTTTGGCGCAGAGATGCCTGAAGCTGAGTTTGATCAGGCGGTTATTTTTGTACCCAAGTCTAAAGAACTGCTCAATTATTTACTGCATAATGTGGCAGCACAACTTAAACCGGGCAGCAGTATTTTCCTGGTCGGTGAAAAGAAAGGCGGGATAGAGCGTGCAGCCAAACAGTTGCAGCCTTATGGTAAAACCCTCAAACTGGATAGCGCACGTCATTGCCAGCTTTGGCAACTGGTTCTAGACCACACGGTCGAGAAAAAATCACTTGCTGACTGGGCACAGCGTTATAGCGTCTCGACCCCGAATGGTGACCTGAATATTTGTGCCCTGCCAGGCGTGTTTAGTCAAAACCGTTTAGATATTGGGACTGCCACCTTATTACCTTATTTATCACAAGTCACCTCGGGTAAAATCGCTGACTTTGGTTGTGGCGCAGGTGTAATTAGTGCGTATCTGGCAAAGTTGAATCCGAAAAACCGGATTTTTGCCATGGATGTGGATGCCTTTGCGCTGGCCTCCACCCAAATGACCTTTGATGAAAACCAGCTTAGCCCTGAACAGATCGAAATTAAAGCGGTCACTGGCATTGCTGATGCACCCTTGTTCTTGCATGCCATTGTCAGTAATCCGCCTTTTCATATGGGAATCGAGACCGATTACACGGCCAGCGAAACCTTGTGTAAAACTTCGCGTCGTCATTTAAAATCAGGTGGCGAGCTTTGGATCGTGGCCAACCGTTTCTTAAACTACCCGACCCTGATTGAACAAAACTTTGGTCGCTGCACAGTGAAAGCGGATCAACAAGGCTTTAAAGTGCTGTTCGCTAGCACACAAAAAAATGTTAAGGAATCATGATGAGCGAAACGCAAAATACGATGCAGCTGCAGCGTAAGCTGGGTGCTCGTCATCTGAATATGATCGCCATTGGCGGATCCATCGGTACAGGTCTATTCCTGGCCTCGGGTGCGACCATTGCCAATGCCGGGCCAGGCGGAGCACTACTTGCTTATGCACTGATTGGTGTCATGATTTATTTCTTGATGACCAGTTTGGGCGAACTCGCCACGCATAATCCCACCTCGGGTGCATTTTTCACTTATGGCACTAAATATGTCGAGGGCGGTTTTGGTTTCGCCTTGGGCTGGAACTACTGGTACAACTGGGCCATTACCGTAGCTTTTGAGCTGGTTGCCGTTCAGTTCATCATGAAATTCTGGTTTCCCGATATTCCTGGTGTTTATTGGAGTGCAATTTTCCTGGCCATTATTTTTGGGATTAATGCCCTGACAGTTAAAGGCTTTGGTGAATCTGAATTCTTCTTCTCTCTGGTGAAAGTTGTCGCGATTATTGCCTTTATCATTATCGGTATCTGGATGATCGTGAAGATTATGCTGACCCCAGGCGCAGAAGCATTTGCCAACTGGAGTATTGGTGACGCACCTTTTGTCGGTGGTTTCCAAGCCTTAATTGGCGTGGCGATGATTGCCGGATTCTCCTTTCAAGGAACCGAAATGGTCGGGGTGGCTGCGGGCGAATCGAAAGATCCAAAGAAAACCATTCCGGTGGCAATCAAGCAGATTTTCTGGCGTATCCTGTTATTTTATATCGTGTGTATTTTCATTATCGGCACATTAATTGCCTACAATGACCCACGCTTATTACAGGCGGCTGCGACCGACAATATTGCGCTTTCTCCTTTTACCCTGCTCTATGAAAAGGCCGGCTTTGCCTTTGCTGCGAGCATTATGAATGCGGTGATTTTGACAGCCATTCTGTCTGCGGGTAACTCAGGCATGTATTCATCTACACGCATGCTATTTGATATGGCACGTAAAGGTAGTGCGCCAAAACTGTTTGGCCGTCTGGATCCACGTGGTGTACCGATGAATGCCCTGTATGCCACCACTGCGATCGCAGCACTGTGTTTCCTGACTACCTTCTTCGGTGAACAGGAAGTCTTTAACTGGCTACTCAATATGTCGGGCATGTGCGGCTTTATTGTCTGGCTCGGGATTGCGATTTCACACTATCGCTTCCGCAAAGGTTACTTGGCTCAAGGCTACAAACTGGAAGATCTGGCTTATCGCGCCAAGTTCTTCCCCTTTGCTCCTTGGTTTGCTTTTATTCTCTGTGCGATTGTCGTCCTTGGTCAAAACTATCAGGATGTTCTGGCAGGTCAATGGATGGGGGTTCTCTCGACCTATATCAGTATTCCATTGTTCTTGGCAATCTGGTTCGGATACAAATGGAAGAAAAAATCCAAACTGGTGTCTTATCAAGAGATGGATGTACAACCTATGAAACTTGATCAGGAATAAACCATCATAAATTAAAAAATCAGTCTACGGGCTGATTTTTTAATTTCTTAGATTAGTTATGCCGCATGACAAAATTACGGTCATCAATCACAATCACTTGCTGACAGATCCCCTCTGCCTGACGCTGCTGCTCGAATACATCTGCCGGCATCGCATCAAAACTGTCAAAGAAACTGATCTCATGTTCATCTATTGCATAGATCAATGAATGATTACCGACCCCTTCTAAGGTATCGTAGAAAACAATCACGAAACGGCCTGCTTCCACCTGCTGCTGGATTTCTGCATAAGAGATCACACGCTCTTCAACAGGTATTTTAAGTGTCTGTGCTTGTTGATAAAAATCAAGCTCGACTGGCTGTTTATCTGCATCATATTCGCTAAAAAAAGCAACATCCAGTCCCAGCGTCTGCAAAGCCACTGCAAGGGCAATAGTTGAAGTTCCCATTTCCGGATTGTGACGACAGAGCTGAACCAAGTCCGGAATATGCAGGTCAATTCCATAATGATGGAAAATCATCCAGATCGAGAAAATTCCACTATTGGCTTCCAGATTTTGTAAATCTTCAGGAATTTCAACACCCATGTTATCACTCAATTACATCTTTAATGACTCAGTGTAGTCAAAATTCAAATATAAAAAAAGCGGCTCATAGGAGCCGCTTTTTTTAACAATTCAATAATTAATTATTGAGCTTGTTGTTGACCTTCAACTAGTACAGTACGGCTACCAGTGATCGTCGCGAATACACGACGGTTCATAGCACGACCTTCTTTAGTGTTGTTGTCAGCAATCGGTTGATCCCAAGCAAAACCTTGAGTAGACAAGCGAGATGCATCTACGTTGTATTCATTCACAAGTGAAGATTTAACAGAGTTAGCACGAGCCAGAGACAAACGTTCGTTCAGTGCACGTGGACCAGTGTTATCAGTGTGACCTTCGATGCGAGCAGTAGCGTTTGGATATTCAACTAACTTCTCAGCAACTTTCGCGATTTCAGGTTTGTATTGATCTTTGATGTTTGATTTGTTGGTATCAAAGAACACACGAAGTTCCATGTTCAGGTCTTCAGTCAACTCTTGTGGAGCTGGAGCAACCGGAGTTACAGGCTCAACTGGAGCAACTTCTACTACTGGAGCAGCTGGTTTCAGACGGCCACCTAGAACGACGTTAAGACCAGCAAGCGCTGTATAGTTCCAGAATTTTTCGTCAAAGTGGTAAGTACCACGAGCTTCAGTACGTAGTGCCAAGGCATCGTTGATGTGCCAGAATGCACCGATACCAGCGTTACCTAGCGTACCTTCTTCTTCATTACCACGACCTTCGCGATCTACACCATCAAATTTGTATTTGTAGTGACCAGCACCTAACAATGCATATGGTTTGATCTTGCTGTCATAGTTACCAGTGAACACATCAGAAGTTGCGTAGAAGTTACCTGCGATGTTTTGGCCTTTATATTCTGCACCAGGCTGCTCAGCACCGTCAACATCACCTTTAACTTGGCTGTATTCAGCTTCAAAACCTAACCAAGGAGTAAGTTCTACACCAATCGCAGCACCAACGAATAAATCGTCTTGCATTTCACCTTGATTAGAAACTAATAACTCACCATCATTACCGCCATTGTTGTGCTGAGTGTCTTGGAATGTATAACCTAACATCAACGGAGTAACAGTTACGCCTGCATTTGCAGCAGCAAAAGGTGCAGCTACAAGCATAGCTAAAGCAATACGACTCATTTTCATGGATTTATCCTCCAGAGATAACAATTGTTGTTCAAGCTCAAGCCCGTAATAGGCCATCCTGAGATAGGCTTTTTATTACCCCAGTTTTATTCTTAAGCTATTCACATGGCATCATACAAACACTTTATTATCTTTCCAAGTGCTTGATTAATTTAATCAAGTAAATTATTGACAAAATTACTTACAATTTCCGTTGTAATTCAGTAATTTTTTACTCAATTTTTTATTCTGAATGACCTATTGTGATTGCCAATTATTTTTTAATAGCTTTCTTGAATTTTGAGTAACAGCTAAATTACACGCTCAACAAAGCATAAAAAACGCATAATTAATAACATGTTTCCTATAAAAATAATATATAAATCAGGTAACTCTATGTATAGAAAAATAACAAGAGCGTTCACTATTGTTGAATTGATTATCTGTGTTGCAGTGCTTGCAATTTTGGCCAGTATTGCCCTGCCTTACTTTCATGAATATCAGTCCAGACAGGAAGCCAAAAATATCCCAATCAAATTATCTGCGGTTAACCGTTATGCACGTAGTCAGGCTGCCGTGTTTCACCAGAATATTGTGATCTGTCCCAGTCAGGATTCACTCAGCTGTCACCCCAATCAATGGAATAAAAATATACTGGTCTTTATTGATAAAAATAAAAACCGGCAAGTCGATGCAGGCGAACAAATTTTACACATTGATGCTCTAAATCTTAAATATGGCAACCTGAGTTGGCGAGGCGCATTAAGTTCACCAAGTGTCACTTATCAGGCACGTACCGCCCTTCCGATTGGTTCGAATGGCAGTTTCTATTATTGTTCGGCGCAAATCTCCAGCCAGCAGCGTATTGTACTGAGTAAAATGGGACATATCCGGGTAGAAAGTCTCCCTTCTTGCTAACAGAACTATGCAGTTTATGATTGACTGCGATTAGCGCTTCAATCCTGAGTTTTTTTCAATATACTGCTTATGTTTGAAAAATTGATTAAAACTCATACGGAGATATAACAATGACTGATATCGTAATTGTCAATGGTGCACGCACAGCCATGGGTGGCTTTCAGGGTAGCCTTGCCAGTGTAACTGCACCTGAACTGGGTGCGGCTTCAATTAAAGAAGCGATTGCTCGCGCAGGCTTACAAGCAGCAGATATTGAAGAAGTCATTATGGGTTGTGTCCTTCCTGCGGGTTTGAAACAAGGCCCTGCCCGTCAAGCGATGCGTCAAGCCGGCCTTCCGGATTCAACGGGTGCTGTGACCATTAACAAACTCTGTGGTTCTGGCATGAAAGCGGTGATGCAAGCAGCCGATATGATTAAAGCCGGTTCTGCAAATATTGTGGTTGCAGGGGGGATGGAATCAATGACCAACGCGCCTTATGTATTGCCGAAAGCGCGCGGCGGCTTCCGCATGGGACATGGCGAAATTAAAGATCATATGTTCCTAGATGGTCTTGAAGATGCTGAGACAGGTCGTTTGATGGGTTCATTTGCCCAAGATATGGCAAATACCAAAGGCTATACTCGCGAACAGATGGATGATTTCGCCATTCGCTCATTGAAACGTGCACAAACTGCTGTGAATGAAGGCTATTTTTCTGATGAAATCGTAGCAGTTACGGTAAAAACACGTAAAGGTGATGTGGTTGTTGATAAAGATGAACAACCCTTCAATGCCAATATTGATAAAATTCCAACCCTGCGTCCAGCCTTTGCCAAAGACGGCACCATTACCGCTGCCAATGCCAGCTCAATTTCTGATGGTGCATCAGCTCTGGTGATTAGCTCAGCGGATCATGCCGCAGCAAAAGGTTTAAATCCTTTGGCCAAAATTGTTGCCTATGCTTCAAATTCACAGCATCCTTCTGAATTTACCATAGCGCCAGTGGGTGCAATTCAAAAGGTTCTCGATAAAGCAGGTTGGAATGCTCAAGATGTCGACCTCTGGGAAATCAATGAAGCCTTTGCCATGGTGACCATGTGTCCAATGGATGAATTCAAGCTTGGTCCTGAAAAAGTCAATATTAATGGCGGTGCCTGTGCCCTGGGTCATCCTGTCGGTTCAACCGGTTCACGTATTATCCTGACTTTGATTCATGCGCTGAAACGTACCGGTGGTAAACGTGGTATTGCTGCACTTTGTATCGGTGGCGGTGAAGCGACTGCTGTGGCGATTGAGTTGCTTTAATTAAAAGCCTCCCTTTTAAAAAAGAGATTTAGAGGGATTTTATAAATCCTCCCCTCTTGCGGAACATCGTTCCTCATCCTTTAATAAAGGAGGGGGAATTTTAGAAATCAAAAAGCCTCCGATTGGAGGCTTTTTATCGTCAAATATTCAAAGCTGTACTTTAAATGATAAGACTTAAAGAATTTCTTTACGAAGTTGCTCAGGTGATTTCATTGACAACAAGCCCGGTGCCACATCAAATGCTGTTTTTGCACCATACTGCTGCATTTGATTTAAACGATAAGTTGCACGTGCATAAGCAACTAAAACGCTGGCTGTAAATTCTGGATTACTTTCTAGTTTTAATGAAAACTCAAGCACTTGTTTATGTGCATCACTGGTGTTTCCACTACGAATCACAAAACCACCATGCGGCATACGCTGGTGATCTTGTGCTAAAGTTGCTTCATCAATGAAATTCACAGTCGTGTCATAGTCGGCAAAATAATCCGGCATGGTCACAATCGCTTGCTTCACTGCTTCTGCATCTGCACCCTCTGCAAGCACCACATAACACTCACGGGTATGTTTTTCTTTGGTCGTTAATACTGGACGAATACCACTACGTACTTTCTCAATTGCTTCTGTTGAAGGAATGGTATATTGCACCCCTGCTTTCACACCTTCTACACGACGAATGGCATCTGAATGACCCTGGCTTAAGCCTTTGCCCCAGAAAGTATAGGTTTCACCGTCTGGCAGTAAAGCTTCACCAAATAAGCGATTGATCGAGAACATGCCTGGATCCCAACCAATAGAGATCATCGCAGTTTTCTTGCTGGCTGTTGCAGGTGCATCGACCGCTGCATAATATTCAGGAATACGTGCGTGGGTGTCAAAACTATCGACAATATTAAACTGGCTGGCCAAGATCGGACCTTGTTGCGGTAAGTCGTCTTTTGAACCGCCACATAAAATCAGCACATCAATTTTATCTTGGAAATCTGTCAGTGAGTCCATATGGAACACTTGGGTTGCTGCGAAGCAAGGAGATACCGTTTCAGGCGCACGACGGGTAAAAATACCCACAAGTTGTAAATCTGGATTCTTTTGAATGGCGGTTTCAACGCCACGACCCAAGTTGCCATAACCAGCAATACCAATACGGATAGAATTTTGCATAAAGACAAGTCACTTCATCATGAAAAAATTTAAAAAATAAATCAGATGACGATCCGATTAAAATCGCCCTCTTGATTGATTTTGCATACTCGAAAATTAGCGCTCTGCTCGCGTTACTCTCAGCATAAAGATACTTATGCTACAGCAATTCGCAGCAATTTAAAGCATTCAGGATAGTATAGAAACAATCATATCTATCGTCCAAAGCAAACAAAAAGCCTGCATTGCAGGCTTTTTGTTTATAAGAAAAACAGACTTATTTACAGACAAGCTTTTTAACTTTCAGGTTAGGCACCTGTTTGATAATTTGCCTGATTCACCGCGGTCGATGCTTGGTACGGATTTTTAAAATCATTTAAACCGGCAGCCGCCTCCTGAATGTCTTTACCTTCTTTAATCACGAAAGTATCGAAACCAGAACGCTTCATGTAGTTCAACACATCTTTGAATACATCACCAGTGGCACGAAGTTCGCCTTGGAAACCTTGACGGCGTAAAAGTGCCGCAAATGAATAGCCACGGCCATCATTAAAACCGGCGAATTCAATAAAGATTGCATCTAATTGAGCTAGCGGAAATTCATTGCTTTCAGGTGAAGCATCAACGGTTAAGTACAATGCTTTTTTACCTGAAACATGGCGAAGCTGATCTAACTGATCTACCGTCAGAACCACATCACCTTGTGGTAAAACACCCTCTTCACCGATGAGCTGGTAAGTATTTTCTGTCACTGTGCCATCTTTAGAGAGCACTGCGAGTGCGGTATTAAGCATATGCACGCTCCTTGAATGGTTGGATGCCAACACGGCGATAAGTATCGATAAACTCTTCAGCGTCCTGACGTAGATCAAGATAGGTATTTAGAATTTCTTCTACAATATCCGGCACCACATCTGCTGCAAATGACGGCCCAAGAATATCGCCAATTGAGGCATCATGGTCTGCATTACCGCCAAGCGTGATCTGGTAGAATTCAGCGCCTTTTTTATCAACACCCAAGATCCCGATATTACCGACATGATGATGACCACAGGCATTCATACAACCTGAGATGTTCAAGTCCAGTTTACCCAAGTTGTAAATGGTATCCAGATCATCAAAACGGCGTGAAATCGCTTCAGAAATCGGAATCGATTTTGCATTGGCCAATGAACAGAAATCACCGCCCGGGCAGCAGATGATGTCGGTCAAGAAACCGATATGCGCGCGTGCCAGATTGTTTTGTTCAAGGGTTTGCCATACAGCAAACAAATCTTTTTGCGGCACATCGACCAGCGAGATATTTTGTTCATGCGTGGTACGTAATTCACCGAAAGTGTACTGATCGGCAAGATCTGCAATCAGGTTCATTTCTTCAGTGCTGACATCACCCGGTGCAATGCCGGCACGTTTCAGTGAAATCGTCACAATACGATAACCTTTCACTTTATGTGCATTGGTATTGATATTGAACCACTGTTTGAATTTTGGATATTGCGCAAACAATTCAGTAAAATCTTCATCTGCATAATCTTGATAATCAAATGGGGTGAAGTTCTCATCCATTTTTGCCAAGGTGTCTGCATCGATTTTCAAAGTCTTAACAGTATGCGCAAATTCAGCTTCAACTTTCTCAGCAAATACCGCTGGCGTTAAAGCTTTGACCAAAATTTTGATACGGGCTTTATATTTGTTGTCGCGACGACCATGCAAGTTATACACACGAAGCACTGCTTCAAGATAAGCAATCAGGTCTTCACGTGGCAGGAACTCACGGATAAAGCTGCCAATCACTGGAGTACGGCCAAGACCACCACCCACTTTGATTTTATAGCCCATTTCGCCGGCTTCATTACGCACAATATATACACCGATATCGTGGAATGCAGTGGCGGCACGATCGGTTTCTTCAAGCGCAGAGACTGCAATCTTGAACTTACGTGGCAAGAAGGCAAATTCCGGATGGAAAGTTGACCATTGACGGATCAATTCACAGGTCGGACGCGGATCGGCAATTTCACCAGCCACTACACCGGCATACTGATCCGTCGTGGTATTACGGATACAGTTGCCTGAAGTCTGAATCGCATGCATTTGCACGGTCGCCAGTTCAGCCAGCATATCTGGCACGTTTTCCAGTGCCGGCCAGTTAAACTGGATGTTTTGACGGGTCGAAATATGCGCGTAACCACGGTCATATTCTTTAGCCAAATCAGCCACTTTACGCAGTTGCTTTGAGTTCATCAAACCATAAGGCACTGCAATACGTAACATCGGCGCATAACGCTGTACATACAGACCATTTTGCAGACGAAGCGGACGATACTCATCTTCGGTGAGTTTACCGGCTAAATAACGTTCCGTTTGGTCACGGAACTGTGCAACACGTTCATTAATCAGTTGCTGATCGAAATCAGTATATAAATACATGGCGTACAGCTGCTAGTAGTTTCTATTATATCGATCGCAAGGATAGCGAGATTAAACCTATCAATAAAATGCTTTTTATACATATTTCATAGCTGTTTTATTGATAAGCCTGCCAAAGTTTCACTGATATCACGGTTTAGCGCATTTAGTGTAGTTTTAAAGCAATAATGCTTTAATTCATCAATCGTTAGCAGTTATCTTCATATATTGATATTTCAATCTTTTACCCTTTTTGTCTTTTAAATAATTAAAAATATTACCATTTTTCACTCTCACCCAAAAACTGACCGACAAAATCATAACGTATCTTTGAACGTGAAAATTTAATCGGACAGGCCAGTTGTGCTTCGGTCTGCTGACTATCGGGTTTTAATGGAACCTGTACTAGCCATTCTCGCTGTTGCGCTAAATCAGAATGCAAAGCTTCTTCAAGTTTTAGCACCGGCTCAACACAGACATCCAGCGCTGCGAATAGTGTTTGCCATTCCGCTAATGGTTTTGACTTTATTCTATTTTGAATTGCCTGTTTCACCGCAGCATGATCTTCTGGAGCAAAAGAATTGCCTTTTTCTAGAATAATCGGCAGCTCTAAAGCCTGTGCCAATCCCTGCATAAATTGAGGTTCCAGACTGCCAATCGACAGATAACGTCCATCCTGTGTTGCATAATAGTCATAGAAAGTCCCGCCATTCAGATAGCCAGACTCAGGTCGTTGATGCTGATTGCCAGCCAAACTGGCGGATGCGGCCAGATTATTCATGGTGACTACACAATCGGTCATGGAAATATCAATATATTGACCTTTACCGCTGCGCTGGCGTTCGATCACCGCCGCCAAAATCGCAATTACGGCATGCATGGAACCACCGGCTACATCGGCAACCTGAATGCCTAAAGCAGGTGGCCCACTTTCAATCCGGCCACTGTGTCCAGCAATACCGGACAAGGCCAGATAGTTAATATCATGTCCTGCTTTCGCTTTGTAAGTACCGGTTTGGCCATAGCCAGTGATGGAACAGTAAATTAATTTGGGGTTAATTTCGCTTAAGGTTGAGTAGTCCAGCCCAAGCCGTTGCATCACGCCGGGACGGAATTGCTCAATCACAATGTCATAATCTGCAATCTTGGATTTGACCAGTTCGATATTGGTCGGATCTTTCAAATCCAGTGCTACCGATTGCTTGTTTCGGTTCAGATAACTCTGTGAAGTGGCCTGTCCATTGGCAAAGGGGGGCATTAATCGCAACAGGTCCGGGCGGGTCGGTGATTCAATATGCACAACCTCGGCGCCGAGATCAGCCAGATATAATGTCGCGAATGGGCCCGGCAATAATGTAGAAAAGTCTAGAATTTTCAATCCTTTTAAGGTATATGACATTGGAGTATTTGCTCTACTTATATTGCTTTTTTCAGCATCATAGAAACATAAATGCATAAAAACAATGTCATGTTCAGCCATTTACCTTGATAGTTTCGGCAATCTAATATGTAAGAAAATGGCAAAGGTGTTCTTGTAAATTGCCATTGCTTTATTATTTTTCGTCATTTAGGTCAAATATTAGTGAACATTAAAGAGACTGAAGGATTAAACATGAGTCGTGATACGATCAGTATCCATTTCGTCAATGCAGCCTTATCTGGCGTCAAGCGCTTAGGCATGGATGTCGATACTTTATTGTCTCACGTCGGAATTGAAGCAGAACTGCTGCATCAACCTAAAGCCCGTATTTCACCTGAACAATATACCCGCTTTATTAAAATGTTATGGATGGTGACCCAGGACGAGCATGTTGGCTTTGACAAACAGCAACGCCGATTGGGCACTTTTGCCATCATGTGTCAGCTCATCATTCATGCCAAAACCTTAGGTGATGCACTGGAACTTTCCTCGCAGTTCTATAAACTCTTCGGTGATGACTGGTCGGTGACCCTGGAACGTGACAAACACGAAGCACGTCTGGTGCCCCTCATTCCAAATGCAATGGATCCGGATCATTTTATTACCGAAAGTATGCTGATGATCTGGCATGGTCTGGCATCTTGGCTGATTGAACGTCGTTTACCGCTGGAACGTGTGCATTTTAGCTATCCACGTCCAGCCCATGCTGACGAATATGATGCCCTGTTCTTTGCGCCGGTAATGCAGTTCGACATGCCACGCACCGAAATCACTTTTGCTGCGGACTATCTGGACCTGCCGATCCGTCAGAATGAAGAAACCTTAGAGGAATTCTTGAAAGCTGCGCCTGCTCAGCTCTTGGTGAAGTTTAAAAATACCAACTCGCTGACCTCAAGAATCCGTGATGTATTGAAGAGCCAGATTGGCGAAGAAATGCCGACATTGAATGATGTCGCGTCAATGCTGTATTTATCTCCTCAAACCTTGCGCCGCCGTCTGGCAGCCGAAGGTAAAAGCTATCAAGGTGTGAAAGATGCCTTGCGCCGTGATGCCGCGATTCATCTGTTATTGAATCCAGATCTAACCCTCGAAGATGTCGCGCAGCAGGTCGGTTTCAGTGAAACCAGTACCTTCCATCGTGCCTTCAAGAAATGGACCGGTGTAACCCCAGGTCTATATCGCCAGTTGCATGGTTATCATTAATTAAAATTCTGGATATCCTCTTATCCAGCCCAGGTTTCCAGACCTGGGCTTTTTTTATTGGCAAAAATCATCAAATGATCTGGTCCGTTCTCGTCATTGCACTTCAAAATTTAAGTATTACACTCGAGTCATTAGAATAATTTTCAGCAAATTAATAAAAGGGACATGCTATGAGCGAGGCATATATTATCGACGCCATTCGCACGCCACGCGGAAAAGGTAAAAAAGATGGATCTTTACATCAAGTCAAACCCATTTCATTACTGACTGGCTTGCTTAACGAACTTCAGACACGTCATCAATTTGATACATCAAAAGTCGATGATATTGTGCTGGGTTGTGTCACTCCGATTGGTGATCAAGGCGCCGATATTGCCAAAACCGCGGCGATCGCAGCGGGTTGGGACAATGATGTCGCCGGTGTACAAATCAACCGTTTCTGTGCTTCCGGTCTGGAAGCTGTCAATCTGGCTGCACAAAAAGTCCGTTCTGGCTGGGAAGATCTGGTCGTTGCAGGCGGTGTCGAATCCATGTCCCGCGTGCCGATGGGTTCCGATGGTGGCCCTTGGGCACTGGATCCTGAAACCAATATGGCCTGTGATTTTATTCCGCAAGGTATTAGCGCGGACTTGATTGCCACGATTGACGGTTATAGCCGCACCGACGTAGACCAGTTTGCCGAGCAATCCCAGAAGAAAGCCGCTGCCGCACAAGCCAATGGTTATTTCAACGCTTCTGTTATCCCGGTCAAAGACAAGGCCGGTGTGGTGATTCTGGACAAAGACGAATTTATCAAACCGACCACAACTGCTGAAGGCTTAGGCAAACTCAATCCTAGTTTCGCGACCATGGGACAGATGGGCTTTGATGCCATCGCCCTACAAAAATATCCTGAAGTTGGCATGGTGAATCATGTGCATCATGCCGGGAATTCTTCCGGAATCGTCGATGGTGCAGCCGTGGTTCTCATCGCATCGGAACAAGCGGTCAAAGAACAAGGTTTAAAACCGCGTGCCAAAGTACTGGCCACGGCGCTGGTCGGGGCTGATCCTACCATTATGCTGACCGGCCCTGCCCCGGCAGCACGTAAAGCTTTGGCTAAAGCTGGCTTGACGATTGATGATATTGACCTGTTTGAAGTCAATGAAGCTTTTGCTGCGGTGGTGATGCGATTTATTAGCGAACTCAATGTTGATCCAGCGAAAGTGAATGTGAATGGTGGTGCAATCGCTATGGGTCATCCATTGGGCGCAACAGGCGCGATGATTCTGGGAACTTTACTGGATGAGTTAGAACGCCAAGGCAAAAAACGTGGACTAGCCACACTGTGTGTCGGTGGCGGTATGGGCATCGCCACCATTATTGAATTGGTTTAACTCAAATATTTAAAGTGTTTGATTCACGTTTTAGTCATATGCAACCTGAGCAAAACCAAAGCACTGCTTTGGTTTTAGCGCAAGATCATTGTTTTACAAAATTAATAGATTTTGCGTATGACAATGGTTTTGCCTACTTTTGCTAAATGAGAAATACATTTCGTAAGGCAGGTCGAACTGAAGCTTAAACCAAGAATTTAGATGAATTTGGAAAGGCTCCGGAATAAGGAAAATTTCTAAAATCTAATCAGGATATTAATGCCAAATTCATCCCATTATGATCTGGATAAAAATTTATGAGCGCAATTCAATATCAAAAAACTGAAGATAATATCGTCATTCTGACCTTTGATTCTCCAAACCAGTCTGCCAATACCATGAATGCAGATTTTCGTAGCGCTTTGGCTGAAACCGTAGAAAAACTCAAAGCTGATGAAAATATTACTGGCATCATTTTCCGGTCTGCGAAAAAAACCTTCTTTGCCGGTGGCGATCTGGATGAACTGATTCAAGCTACACCTGAACATGCGACTGAATTCTTCAACATGATTGAAGAGATGAAAGCACAGATGCGTTATATCGAAACCCGCGGCATTCCGGTTGTGGCTGCACTAAATGGCACAGCACTGGGCGGTGGCTGGGAGATTGCTCTGTGTGCCCATCATCGTATTGCCTTGAATGACCCTAAAAGCAAGTTTGGCCTGCCTGAAGTCACACTGGGTTTACTACCCGGTGGCGGTGGTATTGTCCGTAGCGTGCGCCTGCTCGGCCTGCAAAATGCCTTTCCCTTGTTGATGGAAGGCAAACAGTTGGGTGTAGAGAAAGCCCGATCTTTAGGGCTGATTCACGATGTGGCAGACAATACCGATGAACTCTTAGACAAAGCCATTGTCTGGATCAAAGCCAATCCGAAGTCACAACAGCCTTTTGATGTAAAAGGCTACAAAATTCCGGGTGGTAGCCCTTCAACGCCAGCAGTTGCACAGATGCTGGCGATTGCCCCAGCGATGCTGCGTGATAAAACCAAAGGTTGCTATCCTGCACCTGAAGCAATCATGTCGGCAGCGGTAGAAGGTGCTCAGGTCGATGTCGATACGGCGCTGACCATTGAATCGCGTTACTTTACTTATCTGGCCACCGGTCAGATTTCTAAAAATATGATCGCTACTTTTTGGCATGGATTGAATGCGATCAAATCCGGTGCCAGCCGTCCCCAAAAGGTTGCGAAATGGAAAGCCACTAAAGTTGGCATTCTGGGCGCAGGCATGATGGGTGCAGGCATTGCTTATGTGACTGCCAGCAAAGCCATTCAGGTTATTTTAAAAGACATTTCGATTGAAGCGGCTGAAAAAGGTAAAGCTTATAGCCAGAAACTGCTGGATAAAAAAGTAGCTCAAGGACGTTTATCTGCTGATCAACGAGATCAGGTTTTAAGCCTGATTCAAGCGACTGCATCCAATCAAGATCTGGCCGGTTGTGACCTGATCATTGAAGCGGTGTTTGAAAATCCCGCACTGAAAGCTCAAGTCACACAAGAAGCAGAACAGTATCTTGCCAGTCATGGCGTGATGGCATCGAATACTTCGACCCTGCCTATTACAGATTTAGCTCAGGCTTCAAAAAATGATCAAAACTTTATCGGTCTGCATTTCTTTAGTCCGGTCGATAAAATGCAGCTGGTCGAAATCATCAAGGGGCAAAATACTTCAGCAGAAACACTGGCCAAAGCCTTTGACTTTGTCCAGCAGATTGGCAAATTACCGATTGTGGTAAATGACAGCCGTGGCTTCTTTACCAGTCGTGTCTTTGGTACGTTCGTTCAAGAAGGTTTGCGCCTGCTGGCAGAAGGCGTGCATCCGGCGCGGATTGAAATGGCTGCACTCAAAGCCGGTATGCCAGTCGGGCCATTGGCCATTCAGGATGAAGTGTCCTTGACCCTCTCCGAACATGTGGCCAATGAAAGATACAAAGTCTTAGAAGCACAAGGTCAGACCATCACCAAATCACCCGCAGATGAAGTCATTCACAGTATGATTCATGAGTTTAACCGTAAAGGTAAGGCTGCCGGTGCAGGTTTTTATGATTATCCAGAAAATGGTAAAAAGCAGCTCTGGACGGGTCTCAACCACTGGAAAAAAGAGGTTGATCTTTCTGAACAGGAAATGATGGATCGTTTCCTGTTTGTGCAGGCACTGGATACCGTGCGCTGTCTGGAAGAAGGCGTGCTGGAGTCTGTGGTCGATGCCAATGTCGGTTCCATTTTTGGCATTGGCTTTGCAGCCTGGACGGGTGGCGCGGTGCAATTCTTAAATCAGTATGGTCTGGCCAAGGCGCTGACCCGTGCCAAGGTACTCGAAAACAAGTATGGTGAACGCTTCAAAGCACCACAACTCCTGAAAGACCGGGCAGCAGAAGGCCAGCCGATTCAATAATTTTGAGCTCTAAATAAAAAGAGGAACTGAGTTGCTCTTTTTATTTTCCGGATCTGGCTGAATCACTGGATACACTCGTCTAATGACAGATTTTGATCTGCTTTTTGATCAATTTATGTTATAAAGTTACATAAGTTTGATATCCACGTGGGTAAGACCTATGACTGATCACAGTTCACCTGAAAAATCCCCTTGGGGTTGGAAAGCACTTATTATCTTCTGTATTTTAGGTGGATTATTCATGTTTATTTTTTGGCTTGCGGTGACGAATGAACCGGATTACATGCCAAGCCAGCAAAATAAACAAACCACCCAGCAGCATGCTTTTAAAAATGCACCGACCATGTCTCCTGAAGCAATTGCGAAGGCTCAAGCAGATCGTGAGGCACGTGCGACTGCCAATACGGCTCATTCCGATACAACAGCGAATGAACATAATATGTCAACTGAAGAACATGCCAATATGGAGAGTGCCGAGCATAGCTCAGCGCATGGCCACTGATCTTGATTCAGTAAGGGCGTAAAAAAGCGAGGTCAATGCCTCGCTTTTTTGTATCTCAATAACTAAAAAATTAAAGGTTTAAATACATATTAATATGCGGGATGCCGCAATCCAGATAGTCTTCGCCCTGAACCTTAAAACCCAATGCCTGATAAAAACCGATGGCATGTACTTGCGAAGACAGTTTTAAATCTTTTCGATGATCTGCTTTGGCATAATCGATAATCGCCTGCATCAATTGCTGCCCGATCTTCAAGCCACGATGTGGCTTTAACACTGCAACACGACCTACACTGTTATTCGCCAGCAATCTTGCAGTGGCTATCGCATGCCCCTTTTCATAGACCACAAAATGGATGGAAATGGCATCTTGCTCATCCCATTCTTCTTCAGCAGCGATATTCTGTTCTTGAATAAACACGGCTTCGCGAATGGTTTTGGCATGCTTCGCTAAATCCTCCCAACCACCCGAAACAATTTTAAGCTCTGAATCCTTTAGCATTTAGAACCAATCCCCTGCTGATCCCACTGATTATTCAATAACAATTCCAGTGAATGTTTTTGGATAGCGTACATTTCTTTCAAGTCCTGAATCTGTTTCAAGACCTCCTGATCGGGTTGTTGGTAATCTTTGCGTTTCGTCGCCAGAATCATTTTATTTTTACTGGTATGTTCCAGTGCCACAAACTCAAAAACTTTGGTTTCATAACCATAGGCTTTCAGCAATAACGCACGAATGGTATCGGTCAGCATTTCTGCCTGTTGACCGGCATGAATACCAAATTGCAGCATCGGACTCAGCACTTTTGGCGCCTGTAACTGTGGGCGCAATTCCTTATGGCAACATGGCGCACACATGATCATCTGTGCATTCAGGCGAATACCGCTGTGAATCGCAAAATCCGTTGCCACATCACAGGCATGCAAAGCGATCATTACATCCAGGCGTTTCGGTGCATAAGTACGCACATCGCCCTGAAAAAAGTCGAGCTGATCAAAGCCAGATTGTTGCGCGACCTTTTGGCAGAACTCGACCATTTTCGGATTCAGTTCCACCCCTGTAACCCACGGCGTCTCACCATGTTTTTGCATATAGTCATATAAAGCACAGGTCAGATAGCCTTTACCGGAGCCAAAATCCACCACACGCAGACCTTCGACTTGTGGCTTGAGCTGCGCCAATGCACCCGAAAAAATCTCGACAAATTTATTAATCTGTTTCCATTTACGCGCCATGCTCGGAATGATCTGCGCGTTATGATCGCTAATGCCGAGATGCTGTAAAAAGATGCTGTCCTGATCAACATAACGTTGTTTAATCCGGTCATGACCCTGTTCAGCGGACTTGACCTGAAGCGTCGAGTTTTTGTTTTTAGTACGGGTCAACATGGCTTTTTTCTTGTTTTTTTTCAGCTGTAATTCTTCATCTAGCGTCATTAAATTGGCTTGCTTGCAACATGCTAATAATACTGTCACCTGTGCCAGTGCATCCGCTAAAGGATAGTTTTTGGTGACATCCTGAGTTTTATGGCGATACAAACAGCTCAGTACTTTTTGCCCATTTAATGAAATGACTCGCAAGGTCATTTTCTCTAAATCCTGCAGTTCACCTTTATACTGGCTTAAGATCAGACGATCAAATTGATCACTTTCAACAGCTTGCTGAAATACATCTAAAAACTGCTGTTCTTGGTCTGAGAGAGTTGCCAACGTTGACATAGATAAAACCTGAAATGAATTGCCCCTCAAGTTTAAATCTTCTTAACCTAAAAGCAAAATTGAATTACTATACAAATGTATATTTTAAAGAAGAATGACAATCATGCAGAATGCGCCGCTGGTTCCAGATTATGATCACACTGAGGAACGAATTAATTATATCAGTCATGCTGTGGGTGCTGGACTATCGGTAATTGCTGGTATTCTTTTGATTATTAAAGGGTCTTATCTCAGTACTGGACAATGGATTGGACTTTGGGTCTATGCGCTGAGCATGATCTTGCTCTTCTCTGCGTCCATGCTCTATCACATGGCCACCGCAGCAGACCGTCGTTATTTTTATAAAAAAGTTGATCATACTGCAATTTATTATTTAATCGCCGGAACCTATACGCCTTTCCTGTCAATTGCCATTCCAACAGCCAAAGCCCAGTATTTATTGATTGCACTCTGGGTGATCGCCCTCATTGGTACACTGTTCAAGTTCGTTTTCATTCATCGTTTCCAGAAAATTTCTTTGGCGGCTTATCTGGTCATGGGCTGGCTGGCGCTGCTGGTGATGGATGATATGCAACAATATCTTAGTGCTCAATCTTTGACCTTTCTGATCATTGGCGGATTGGCTTATACCGTAGGTGCATTGTTTTACGCTTTAAAAAGAGTAAGATATACCCACGCTATCTGGCACATATTTGTATTGATAGGCGCAGGATCACATTTTCTGTCTATCTATCTTTACGTGATTTAATCATCTTCTTTTTCATTTCAGTGACCCTGAGCGAGTTAAAGCGAGAAGATTGCAGTTGTTTTTTTAAAAAATTACGCCTTTTTTAAAAAGATTACGCTTTTAAAACTAAGCTTTTTTATTTTTAGTAAGTGTAAGGTTCTCCATGGCGTCGTCTAATTCTGCTGCTCAGCCAGCACAAAATTCAAAATTTCGCGTTTTAACCGCGAGCTTGGTCGGTACTACAATCGAGTTCTTCGATTTTTATATCTATGCCACTGCTGCTGTCATTATTTTTCCATATCTGTTCTTCCCTGCAAGTACAGATCCGATGACTGCCACCATTCAGTCGCTTGCCACTTTCGCCATTGCCTTTATTGCCCGCCCGATTGGTGCGGCACTCTTTGGTCATTTGGGTGACCGGATCGGGCGAAAAGCCACATTGGTCGCTGCCTTGCTGACCATGGGTATTTCCACCGTTGCGATTGGCCTCTTGCCCACTTATGCGCAAATCGGGATTGCTGCACCACTCTTGCTTGCACTCTGTCGTTTAGGTCAGGGCTTGGGGCTGGGTGGTGAATGGTCAGGTGCCGTACTTCTTGCCACCGAGAATGCACCTGAAGGTAAACGTGCCTGGTATGGCATGTTCCCGCAACTGGGTGCTCCAATCGGCTTTATTCTGGCAACAGGTTCTTTCCTGACGTTGGGCGCTTTCATGTCTGAGGCTGACTTTATGGCTTGGGGCTGGCGTATTCCATTTATCTCAAGTGCCTTGCTGGTGATTGTCGGTTTATGGATTCGTTTAAAACTGCATGAAACCCCGGCATTCCAAAAGGTGCTAGATAAACAAAAAGAAGTGAACATTCCATTTGTTCAAGTCTTCAAAAAACATTCTCGCATGCTGGTACTCGGCACCATCGCTGCAATTTGTACCTTCGTGGTGTTCTACCTCACCACAGTATTTGCATTGCAATGGGGTACTAAACAGCTAGGTTATTCTCGTGAAGAATTCCTGCAATTGCAGTTGGTTGCAACCCTATGTTTTGCTGCCTTTATTCCACTTTCTGCAGTATTGGCCGAGAAATTTGGCCGTAAAACCACCTCGATTGCAGTCTGTGTTATCTCTGCCATCTTCGGGATTTTCTTTGCAGATATGCTGGAATCTGGCAGCACGCTGGTGGTATTCCTGTTCTTGTGTATTGGTCTGGCGATCATGGGCTTAACCTATGGGCCAATCGGTACTGTATTGTCTGAAATATTCCCGACTTCAGTACGTTATACCGGTTCTGCATTGACCTTTAACCTGGCAGGCATCTTTGGTGCATCCTTTGCTCCGCTGATTGCCACCAAACTGGCAACAACTTACGGTCTGTCTGCAGTCGGTTATTACCTGACCGCAGCATCAATCCTGTCACTGATTGCATTTCTGTTGATTCGTGAAACCAAGAATGATGATGTAAATAATCAAATTTAAAGTCTTAGTTTGATTTAAAAGCCAGCATTCGATGCTGGCTTTTTTATGATTTCACAACAAAACTCTGCTACTTATCTCGTTAAATTTGCTCAACAATCAAATGGACTCAACCAGACAATGAGGCAAGGCAATGCAGGAGCTTATTGAATCCCTAACCCAGGAACAGTTGGTCAATATTATCATTTTGCTGGAAGATGATAAAAAAATAGAGGCCGTTCGCTATATCACCGAGCACACGACCTTGGATGAAATCCAGGCGCTGCAAGTGATTGAGGAAATTGTCCGTGAGCACGATGTGGTCATGAAAACTGAAAGCACAGGACCGCGCTTTAGTGATGATGCGGGTGAGATTGACCTGGTAACGCCTCCCCTTGAAATTCCGACCCATCCGAGCCTGAATACCCCCACAGAAGCTGAAATCACCGCACGACAATTACGCGAAGACGTCCCAACCCGAAAAATTGAAAATAAAATCTGGATTCTGGCAGCCATTGCAGTGCTGTTATTGATCCTGATCTGGATCATCAGTTAAAGCTGAACAGGACAATATCTCCATTTAGATCAGTTCAATAATATCAATGGTGGGTGGTACTCGAAAACGAAAAGGTACGCCGACCAAACCGGTGCCAACCGTGACAAACACATCTGCATGTTCATGACGGTACATGCCCTTCTTGTGCCCCAAAATTGATACTTTTTTCATGACATAATCGGTCAGCCAAGGCAATTCCACCTGTCCGCCATGGGTATGTCCAGCCAGCATGAGAGGACGTGTCGGCAATTTGGGAATCATATCCACCGTATCGGGATTATGCGACAAAATGACCCAAGGCTTGTCCTGAGGTAAATCTGGCAGACTGCGCATATCGGCTTTACCCGCCCAGAGATCGCCCACACCCAAGAGCCGAAATTCATCAAATTCGACAATTTGCCCTTCAATATCCATGACCTGATTGACTTGCAGTGCATAATGCAACAGTTCCTGAATCGGTGGTCCCGGATATTGCTCGTCATGATTGCCATTGACGGAATAGACTGGGGCATGAATTTCTTTTAAAACTGCCAGTTCTTGTGCCAGTTTATTTTCCGGCTCATAAGTCCAGTCTCCGGCCACCACCACCAAATCGGGTTGAACATGATTTAACTTATGCACAATTTGTCGCAACTGCCGTTCATGACCAGAAAACAGACCGATATGTAAATCTGCAATCAGGGCAATCCGGACGGGTTGCTTTAAGCGTTTATCCGCATTGATCTGATATTGTGTCGTTTTCACTTGAATTAAATGCGGCTCGATAAAGCGTGCATAACTCAAGACGGCGCTGATCAAAAATACAAAAACAGCTTCATGCAAGGAATAATAACCGCTCCATCCGGCATAAATACTGAAGAACACCAGTGGAACCAGTAAATAGGACAGGTAAAAAGCCAACAAATGACAAAATGCTTTAAATGGATGAATGGTCTCGGTACGAGATTGACTCGACCATGCCTGGTACACAGCCCAGATGGCCAGAATGGCCATGCCTAAATAAAAATAAAAAAGTACGGAACTGGTATCCCACATAGATTTGCCTTGTCGAGTCGAGAAGCTGATTACTGGCTTTATATTTATCTTTTCATAGCTGGCAATTATACTCAATTCTAATTTTTCATTCTTCGACTTATATGGCCACTGCTCCCCACGTTCAAGCTCATTCAAAATCTCCCAGCTTTTCATCAATTTACCGCTATAAAGCTGGGATTTTACTGAGCTGTAGCATGATCTTGGGTCTTCCTGCATGCAGTACTTTGCCCAAGCAAACTGAGCAGCCTAGCCAGATGGCATTTGAAACAGATACCTCACAAACCAGTTTGGCGCAAATTGTTGAACCTTTACGTGAACAGAACATCGGCCTGACCGGCTATCGTGTGCTCTATGACCCACTCGAAGCACTGGGTGCGCGTATCCAGCTGATTAAGAAGGCCGAGCGTAGTCTGGATCTACAATATTATATTTGGGACAACGACCGGATTGGCACCCTTGCCCTGCATGCGATTATTCAGGCGGCAGATCGTGGCGTAAAAGTGCGTCTGCTAATGGATGACAATAATGCCAAGAAAATGGAAGGTATTTATCTGGCCTTAAACCAGCATCAGAATATCGATGTTAAACTGTATAATCCCTACCGTTTTCGAAAATATCGTGCCATGGACATGGTGCTGGATTTAAAGCGTATTAATCGCCGCATGCATAATAAAAGTTTTATTGCCGACAACCAGATTGCCCTGATTGGTGGACGCAATATGAGTAACCAATATTATAATGTCAGTGAAATTTATCAGTTTTCCGATGTCGATGTGATGCTGGTCGGTGCAGCATCGGATGAAATCATTCATTCCTTCGATGAATACTGGAATGATGATTATGCCTATCCGGTGCAACAGATTGTCAATCCGCGCCATCATGGCTTACGCTTTCCAAGCCTGAAACAACAACTGGAAAAGCACAGTCAGGATCAGGCCACACAGAATTATCTGGATCTGGCCAATCGTTCCAGAGCATTTGACCAATGGCTGGAACAAAACATTCAACTGGATTGGGTCGAAGCCGAAGTGGTCAAAGATCCTCCAAGCAAAATCAAGGCCAAGGCCAAAGCCGAAGAACATCTCAACTTCCAGTTATTACAACATCTGGAAAAACCTGAACAAAGTGTTGATATTGTCTCTGCCTATTTTGTTCCGGAAAAAATTGGCGCAGATCGTTTAAAGAAACTGGCGGATGAAAATATCGAGGTCCGTGTCTTGACCAATTCGTTTAAAGCCAATGATGTTGCCGTTGTACATGCCTTTTATGCCAAATATCGTCAGGATTTATTGGAAAATGATGTGCAGCTATATGAGTTCCTTGCAGCGCCAGATGCCGATCATCTCAATGCCAATACAGCGGAAATTTCCAAAAAAGCCAAAGTCAGCCTGAAAGGTCTGAGCCGCTCCAGCCTGCATGCCAAGCTGATGGCAATCGATCAAAAACAGGTGTTTATTGGTTCTTTTAACTTTGATCCACGTTCTGCCTATCTCAACACTGAAATTGGTGTCTTACTGAATAGTCCCTCTTTAGCACAGGCAGTGCACCAAACCATGGATCAGAACTTAAGTAAATATGCCTATAAACTGGTGCTGGATGCCAACCAGAATATTAACTGGAAAATCAAGAAAGCCAATGGAGAGGTTAAAACCTTCACCAAAGAACCCGGAATAAGATGGTACCAAAAAGCTGGGCTCAAACTGGTGTCCTGGTTACCAATCGAAGGGTTTATGTAAGTGACAAACAGCTTGAGTTGAACTATTTAAAATAGCCTCTTATTTAACGCTGCCTGCTTCTCATGGATTTGCCCAAGTTTCAGACATTCGAGTGTGGCAAGGATGTCACATATTATCTATCACGACAGGACGTCGTGTATGGCTAATAAAGACTTTTGCCTACTTTTGGTCTGTCAAAAGTAGAGTTTCGCCAACACAAAGCCATTTAAATGTTTAAAGCAAAGATAAGGCTATACACGTCTATTCCCAAGAATAGATATCAAATGCCTAAATTTCTCATCCAGTTGTTTTTTATTAAGTCTTTTCTAGTACACGCGATTGCAACTCCACCAAGCCAGCCTGCATGGTTTGCTGTACCACACGGGTCAGGCTTTCAACAGTGTGCCCCTCAGTCGCGATTGCAGGTAAAGCCACTAAATGTGCAATCACTTGTGGCATTTCCAGTACTTTTTTGACATGGGCTGCAAAACTGATGTCATTGATAAACGGCGCAACCACATCGAGGTCGCCCTGCTGATTCACATAACAAATCAGGCAAATTTGCACAGGACGCTGTGCCTCAATCGCAGCACCCAAAATCCGGCCGTGTACTTTTTTAATGGCTCGCCCATCTGAAGTGGTGGCTTCAGGAAAAAATAATACGGGAATATTCTGTTTTAAAAATCCGGTAATCTGTTCGCGGATACGCACCGAATCACCAGAACCACGTTTGATAAATAAAGTGCCGCCACCTTTGGCCAATTTACCCAGAATTGGCCAGTTTTCAATTTCTGCTTTGGCCAGAAAAAATACGCGTGCCCCTGAACCTAAAACTGCAATATCGAGCCAGGACACATGGTTACTCACCCATAAAGCGGGTTCGCGCGGAATTTCACCGTGCACCTGGACTTCTATGTTGAATACTTTGCACAACTGTCGACAAAAATGTTGCACATAACGGGTATTGGTTGGATTGTTCGGATTTTTGTATAAACCGTGACGGAAAACCAAATAGAACCCTTCACTGATAACAGCCAGTGAAGCTGTTACTTTTCGCGTATAAAGCCAGAATTTTGCCAAGCCATGTCGGTGAGATGTTTGATCTTGTACAGTTGGGTTCATAAAAACGTCACTAAATCCTAAGCTAGATACAGGGAATATCCACGAATTAAACTCATTCTATACTGTTCATTCGCAACATGCATTGATAATAAAAACCGACCAATAAGATCTATATCTTCAATTTTAATTGGATTAATAAATCATTTAGAATAAAAACATCGGAATATTAGATTAAAAAGGATCGCTGCCATGCCAGATCAAACCCAGCCTGCGAATGAAAAGCTTCAGCCTTTACAAGTGCTCAAATATATTTTGGGTGGTACCTGTATCTATGCCTCTGTACTGGTAACACTTGCACAACTGTTTGTCACCGCACTTTAAACCAAAGCCGCGCTAATTCAGTATCTGCCTCGCTCTTTTTCAACTACACTAAAGCTTTCAAGTGGAGATTGGCCTGAGTGGAATATTTAGAACAACATCGGGGGAAAGAACGCGTCATTCTGGTGAGTGTCAGCGTACAAATGCTGGATGACCTTGATGCTGAAGAGTTTAATCTGCTGGCGCAATCTGCAGATGCCGAAATTCTGGAACATATTCATGCTCAACGCGTCAAACCGGATGCCAAATTTTTTATCGGGTCAGGCAAAGCAGAAGAAATCGCCGAACGCGTAAAAGAACTGGACGCCAATCTGGTCATTGTCGATCATGCCCTGACACCGGCCCAGGCCCGTAATCTGGAACAGGTCATCAAGTGCCGTGTGGTCGATCGTACCGAACTGATTTTAGATATTTTCGCCCAGCGTGCCCGTACCTATGAAGGCAAGCTGCAAGTCGAACTGGCACAACTGCAACATTTATCATCCCGCTTAATTCGCAGCCGTGGCAATCTCGACAGCCAAAAAGGCGGCATTGGCTTGCGTGGCCCGGGTGAAACCCTGCTTGAAACTGACCGTCGTTTACTGCGTATTCGCATGGGACAACTGAAAGCCAAAATTGATAAAGTCCGCCAGACCCGAATGCAAGGTCGTATTGCCCGTCAAAAAGCAGCTGTCCCCACTGTGTCTTTGGTCGGTTATACCAATGCCGGCAAATCGACCCTGTTTAACCTGCTGGCCAAGAGTGATGTCTATGCAGCCGATCAGCTTTTTGCCACCTTGGACCCGACTTTAAGACGTCTGGAATGGGATGGCATCGGTAATCTGGTATTGGCAGATACGGTGGGTTTTGTTCGCAATCTTTCCCACTCGCTGGTTGAATCCTTTAAGGCGACCCTGGAAGAAACCGTAGAAGCTACCCTGTTGCTGCATGTCATCGATTCAAGTAGTCCAGAAATGCTGGAGCAGATTGAAGCGGTTGAAAAAGTCTTGAAAGAAATTGGTGCCGATGTTCCGATCCTGCAGGTTTACAATAAAATTGACTGTAGCGGCGATGAGGCCAAAATTATTTATCGACGCCCGGGTGAGCCAGAACGTGTCTATGTTTCAGCACATAGTGGCGAAGGGATCGACCTGCTGCGTAAAGCGGTACATGAAGCCCTGATGGGACAATTGCAATCCTTTGACCTGATTCTGAAACCCGCCTACGGCAAGCTGCGCAACCAGCTTTATGGTTTAAATGTAATCCAGTCAGAACATTATGATGATGAAGGTCAGCTGCATTTACATATTCGGATTGCAGCACAAAAATTGGAGCAGCTGATTAAACAGGCGCATTTACCTTTAGATGAAATTTTGGGAAAACAGGCGCAGCAGTTTCAACGTCCACTGGAAGCGTTTGAAATCCGGTCAAAGATCGAGTAAAACTTGATAAGTAAACTTAATAATTGATCATACGAATGAACTGGATAAAACGAATAGACTGGCCAGCATGGATCGGCACCCTGTTACTTATTATTGTCTTTCGGGAAGCATCCGTCTGGCTCATGACCCAGCTGGATCATCCTGAATTGGGCAATCTGGTAGGGTTACTCAGCTTATTGATTGCCCTTTTTACCTGGCGCTATTTCGGTAAACTTCCCACTCGTCTCGTAGACACCAATAACAAGCTGATGAAGGAAAGCGCCTTTGCTTTCCTGCCTGTCAGTGCAGGTGCACTGATGATGCTGGTCCATATGGGCCAGAAAATTCCGGCATTTTTGTTCATCATGTTTTTCAGCACCCTGATTCCTTTATGGATTTACGCCAAAATGGCCAAGCGCTGGTTATAGGAGTACCGCATGTTATCTATTTTATATGGCTTTGCGGTCACGCTGATGGCCTATCTGATTGCCAAACCCTGTAACCGGATCATCCCGCAAATTCCTGTCATCGTATTTAGCATGTTCTTTGTGCTTGCAATTTTATTTGTGCTCGGGATTCCTTATCAAAATTACATGGATCAAGTGAATCCGCTCTTCAATCATTTACTTGGCTATGTGACCGTCGCCCTGGCCATTCCACTGGCTGCAATGCGCTATGATGACTTACCACTAAAAGCGATTATCGGTATCTTGGTTTTTGCCAGTATCAGTGCTGTCGCCCTACCAATGGGACTGGCATATCTGCTGCATATGTCTTCCGCAGATATTATGGCTTTCGCGACTCGGGCGGTGACGACACCCATTGCGATTAATATCGCCACCTTGCTGGATGCTCCAATCAGTATGGTGATTCTGATTGTGATTCTTTCCGGAGTGATTGGCGCAGCATTTTCACCGTTTATCCTGCGGCATATCAATGATGAACGTGCTTCCGGACTGGCCTTAGGATTGGCAGCACATGCGATTGGTACAGCTCAGGCCTGGCAGCGTGGCAGTGTTGCAGGACGTTATGCCGCTTTCGGTATGGCAGTCAATGCGGTGTTTACTGCCATCTGGCTGCCTACTTTTATACTTTATTTGCAAAAAATGTGACTAGTGAATCATTTTAATTGTTTGTTTTGTGCTTTAATCGTTCCTAATATACAAACATAAAACAATTTTATTCAAGGAACAGAAATATGAAAAAGGTTCAATTATTCTCGGCTTTACTTTTAACCTCTTTCAGCCATCTGGCCTTAGCTTCGGATCTGTCAGGGACATGGCGCAATATCGATGATAAAACCGGTTCACCTAAAGCATTCCTGGAAATTCGCGAAACAGCTACAGGCACTTATACGGCCAAAATTACCAAAATCACGCCGCGCCCGGACTATACCCCAAAAGAAAATTGTGTCTCTTGTCCTGCACCTTATACCAATAAACCGATTCTTGGACTGGATGTACTGACAGGCCTGAAGCACACCGGCAATAATAACTTTGCTCAAGGCAAACTACTCGATCCATTATCCGGGAATGTGTATAGCACCAAGGCAAAATTAAGCAGTAATGGTAAACGTCTGACTTTACGCGGCTATGTAGGCGTTTCGGCCCTGGGTCGCAGCCAGACCTGGATTAAACAGGATTAATTCATACTCTATTGAATAAAATGTGATGAGTTTAAAATTTAGCAGAGAGAAGCTTGCATTTTCATACATTAAGTTGTATGAATATTGAACATATGCTTTTCTCATGGATTATGAAAGTATAATAAGTAGAATTTACATAATATGTATCAAATGGAATTTGATGCGTTGTCATAAGGATATCGTATGCAGAAAATTGCAATTTTAGGTGTATTTACAGCCTCTATAGTCACCTGCTCCATGGCATTTGCGCAGGAGTTATCGGGTTTCTGGCAACAGATTGACGATAAAACCGGCTCACCTAAAGCACTGATTGAAATGAAAACTCAGGCAGATGGTTCTTATACTGGGAACATTCACAAAGTTACACCGCGACCAGGCTATACGCCACGGGAAAAATGTATAAAGTGCCCACCCCCATATACAGACAAACCGATTTTAGGACTAGAGATCATTAAAGGGCTGAAACCAACCAGCAAGAATAACTATGGACATGGTCAAATACTCGACCCTTTAACTGGCAAAATTTATGATTTAAAAGGGCGGATTTCTGCCAATGGGAAACGACTGACTCTACGTGGATACATTGGGATATCTGCCATCGGCCGTACACAAACCTGGATTCGCCAGGATTAATAAAGCAGCACATTTGTGTTGGAGATATTTTATTTCATCTATAAAAAAAAGGATAAATATAATGAAACAATCTAAATTAGGATTAATATTCATCGCTGCCATGATGACTGGCACTGCGTATGCACAGGACTTAACAGGCACCTGGCAACAAATTGATGACAAAACCGGTTCACCAAAAGCAGTGATTGAAATTCGCCAAAATGATAACGGTACGTTTGCCGGAAAAATTATCAAAGTTACGCCACGTCCGGGCTATACCCCACAGAAAACCTGTAATAAATGTCCTGCTCCCTATACCAATCAACCTATTCTGGGCATGGATGTACTGACTGGCTTAAAACATGTGGAAGGCACCAATAACTATGAAAAAGGCCGTGTGATCGACCCGTTGGCGGGTAAAATTTACGATGCCAGAGTACGTCTGAATGCCAATGGTAAACGTTTAACCTTGCGTGGTTATGTCGGCGTTTCTGCTTTAGGCCGCAGCCAGACCTGGATTCGTCAGGATTAGTATCCAATTCTCAATATTAATAAAAGCTGCCAACTTGGCAGCTTTTTTTAGTACATTAACTCTATAGTATTCAGATAATTATTGACTATTTAATCATAGTTCCTAACATGAGGGCGCGATGACAAAAAACTCTCTGGAATGACTCTCTATGTTAAAAAAAATATTACTTGCCGCATTGACCACAGGGTTTAGCATGACCCTTTGGGCGGAAGATATTACTGGAACTTGGCAACAAATTGATGATAAAACGGGAGCTGCCAAAGCGATTATCGTAATTAGCCAAGAGCCTAACGACACTTACTCTGCTAAAATTGTGAAAGTTACCCCGCGTCCGGGCTATACACCACGTGAAAAATGTAATGCCTGCCCTGCTCCCTATACCAATCAGCCTATTTTAGGCATGACAATTATCAAGGGCTTAAAACATGTTAAAGGCACCAATAACTATGAAAAAGGTAAAGTGATTGATCCTTTAGCAGGTAAAATTTATGATGCAAAAATGCGTTTAAACAACACTGGCAAACGTTTAACCCTGCGCGCCAGTGTAGGTGTTTCAGTTCTAGGCCGTAACCAGACCTGGATTCGTGCAGACTAAATTTTAAAACTAAAAAAGCCACGTAATCACGTGGCTTTTTTATGAAATGTGCTTACATCACCGGATTATCAACCGCGAACATCTGCTGATCTTCCAAGCGGAATGCCATCAGTTGATTGCCCCAAACACAACCGCCATCTACATTTTGAATCTTGTTTGAAATGGTTTTACCGTTCAAGGCGGCCCAGTGACCAAACAGAATCTGATGGCTTTGCGCTGCTAATGACTCAAATTCAAACCAGGGTTTAAATCCTTCCGGCATTGGATCATCCAGCGCATCTTTAAAGCTGTATTCCAGACGCCCCTCTGCATCAGTGAGACGCATTCGGGTCAAATAATTCACGATACAGCGAATACGCTCATGGCCCTTTAGCTGGTCTGACCACAGTGCGGGTTCTTTCCCAAACATCTCTTTCAAAAAATCATCCAGCACATCGAAGTCATCATTAGAAATGATGGCTTCAACTTCTTGTGCCAATTGAGCAGTTTTTTCTGCATTCCAGATATTCGGAATCCCTGCATGGGTCAGAATAGTCTGCTCATTTGGAAATAGACACAGCGGCTGTTTACGCAGCCAGTCAATCAGGTCATCGCTGTCGATGGCATCAATCACATCACGAACATTGTCTTTTTCTTTAATCGGCTTGATGCCGCGGGCATAGGCCAATAAAGTCAAATCATGATTACCCAAGACTGTTGCAGCCGATCCCTGTTCGGCCAGCTTCTTGATAAACCGCAGTGCAGCAATTGAGTTTTCACCTCGTGCCACCAAGTCTCCAGCAAACCAGATAAAGTCCTGATCTGCATCGAAGCGGATTTCTTTGAGCAGAGCTTTCAAGGCCTCAAAACAGCCTTGCACATCGCCAATTACATAATTATATCGAACAGTGCGGTTCATCGTTATTTAAGCCACCATTTGATCTGAAAGTGCAACAAACTGTTCAAGGGTCAGAGTTTCTGGACGTGCCATCGGGTCAACACCCGCTTTTTCAAAACCATCTTCAACCAGCATGCCTTTTAAGCTATTGCGCAAGGTTTTACGACGCTGGGTAAAGACATGAGATACCAGACGTGCCAGCGCTTTTTCATTTTTGGCCACAATCGGCTTGTCTGCATAAGGCTCTAAACGAAATACCGCCGAGGTTACTTTTGGTGGCGGATTGAAAGATCCCGGTGGTACTTCAAACAGGAAAGTCGGTTTGCAGAAATACTGGATCATGACTGACAAACGGCCATATTCCTTAGTATTTGGTAATGCGGTAATCCGATCAACCACTTCTTTTTGCAGCATGAAGTGCATGTCCTGCACTTTGCCACCAAATTCCAAAAGATGAAAAAGCAGGGGAGTAGAAATATTATAGGGCAAGTTACCAACCACGCGCAGCGGACGGCCTTCTTCAAATAATGTTGAATAATCAAAGCGCAGTGCATCGGCTTCAATAATGGTTAAACGTTCTGGATGTGGTACACGACCCGGCAGGCCCGCAGCCAAATCACGGTCAAGTTCGACCACAGTCAATGCATCACATTCACCAATCAAAGGTGAGGTCAATGCGGCCAGACCCGGCCCAATTTCCAGAATGTTCTGACCTGGACGTGGGTTGACTGAGCGTACAATTTTGGCAATGACACGTTGGTCATGTAAGAAGTTTTGACCAAATCGTTTTCGAGCCTGATGCCCTTCTTCTTTTGGGTTTAAGGCATTAATTTGATACATAAAAACATTTCCAACGTGAGTGATGAACAATAATCAGTGGCGCGCCAGATCGAGGGCTAAATCGACAGCAACGTGCAGGCTGGAACTTTTCGCAAGTCCCGTACCCGCAAGGGAGAGTGCTGTGCCATGATCTACAGATGTACGAATAAAGGGTAAGCCGAGGGTAATATTAATGGCTTCACCAAAGCCCTGTGATTTTAACACAGGTAAGCCCTGATCGTGATACATCGCCAGAACCGCATCGGCATCTTTTAAGTTTTCCGGGGTAAATAACGTATCTGCGGGCAAGCTTAAACTCATATTGATGCCTTGAGCACGGTAGCTTTCGAGTACCGGATTAATCACTTCAATTTCTTCCATACCCAAATAGCCACCCTCGCCTGCATGCGGATTGAGACCGCAAACCAAAATATGCGGATGTTCAATCTTAAATTTGGATTTCAGATCGTGAATCAGGATATCAATGACTTGATGCAAACGCTCTTTGCTAATCGCATCGGCAACGGCACGTAAAGGAAGATGCGTCGTTGCTAAAGCCACACGTAAAGTCTTGGTCGCCAGCATCATCACCACCCGCTCAACGCCTGCAAATTCTTGATAATATTCGGTATGACCGCTGAAATGGATGCCAGCTTCATTCATCACAGACTTTTGCACCGGTGCAGTTGCCACGCCGACACTTTTAGCTGACATGGCATAGTCCGCAGATCGTCGCAGTTGTTCTAATACATAAGCGGCATTGTTTGGGTTCAATTCACCTAATACCACAGGCTGATTGAGTGGCACATGTTCAACATACAGCTGACCTTTTTTTGAAGATGCGTCCTGTCCGGTATATTCAATCAACGCCACAGACAATTTCAATTGATCTGCACGGGCTTTCAGCATATTCAGATCGGCTAATACTATAATCGGACGTTCATCCACACGTTCTGCCAGACTCAGGCAAATATCGGGACCAATTCCGGCAGGTTCCCCGCTGGTGACATATAAAGGCAGCATCATCTTCTCAATTTGGCAAAGCTGAGAAATATTATAACCCGATCATATCCAGGCTGCAGCGATCATTGCAAAGCGTCCTTATAAATCAATATTTTGATACGATTGAAGGGATAGTTACAAATATAGTCATCGTTTTTGCGAGATATCCAGGTTTATGCCTTTCCTTATTTCAGGAGATTAGATAAAATACAGCGCTTGAAATTTCAATTTTCATTTGTGATTCTTCACGTATTCGTTTAGAATCGCGTCTCCTTTAGTTTGGACAGATTCCATAGTCCAAACCAACTATAATAGGTAGTGGTTTAATGAAAACTCTCAGCGCTAAGCCAGCTGAGGTTCAACACGACTGGTACGTTGTTGATGCTTCTGGCAAAACTTTAGGTCGCCTTGCGACTGAAATCGCTCGTCGTTTACGCGGTAAGCACAAGACTTCTTATACTCCTCACGTTGACACTGGCGATTATATCGTTGTAATCAATGCTGAAGAAATCACTGTGACTGGTAAAAAGTCACAAGATAAGAAATACTATCGCCACACTGGTTTCCCTGGTGGTATCCGTGAGACTAACTTTGAAAAGTTAATCGCTCACAAACCAGAAGCAGTTCTAGAAAAAGCTGTTAAAGGTATGTTACCTAAAGGTCCTCTTGGTTATGCAATGATCAAGAAAATGAAAGTGTATGCAGGTACTGAGCATCCACACGCTGCTCAACAGCCACAAGTTTTGGACATCTAAGGGATAACAGCACATGGCTACTAATTATGGTACAGGTCGCCGTAAGACCGCAACTGCACGTGTTTTCCTATCAGCTGGTACTGGTAAACTCGTAATTAACAACCGTACTCTTGAACAGTATTTCGGTCGTGAAACTGCTCGTATGGTGGTTAACCAACCTCTTGAGCTGCTTGAAGCAACTGAGAAATATGACCTTTACATCACTGTTGCTGGTGGTGGTATCGGTGGTCAAGCAGGCGCAATCCGTCACGGTATTACTCGTGCATTGATCGCTTCTGACGAGACTTTAAAACCTGCTCTTCGTCAAGCTGGTTTCGTTACTCGTGATGCTCGTGAAGTTGAACGTAAGAAACTTGGTTTACGTAAAGCTCGTAAACGTCCTCAGTTCTCTAAACGTTAATTCGTTTACCGAACCGGACAAAAAAGCCTTGGATTATTCCAAGGCTTTTTTTATAAGTATTCATTATCAATATTGAAGGATATTTTTGCGGTTATTGTTCATGTATATCTTTACCCCAGCCCCCGTCATGGCACCAAAATGATTTACTCAGATAATAATTTGCCACACCAATAACAATAAATAGCAGGATGATGAGCGGTTTAATAAGCATGCTGTTTTTCTCCAGATATTTTTCTTATAATCTACCTTGGCTCAAGCCGATTGATCTTTGATGCTTGGTGCTTTTTAGGTTGAATTTTAGTATCCTAGTCTATTCATTAGAACTTCATCAGGATTTATGTCAGTCGAAAGCGCGCCTCTTCAAGGAATTACCTTATATAGTCATGCCGATGACTTCCGTTCCCATTGGATTCGCTATGTGCTTGCCGAGAAGCAAATTAAATACAACCTGATTCTGGTAGATACAGATGACGAGGATCTGGCCAGTCTCAATCCTTATAATCAGTTGCCGATGCTAATCGAAAATGAACTCAAATTATTCAATACTTCAATTATTTCTGAATATGTAGATGATCGCTATCGTCAGAATAAACTGTATGCCGATGCGCCGATGCCGCGTGCGGAGCAACGTCAATACATCTGGCGCTTTGAAAATGACTGGCTACAACTGGCCGATATCATGTTACGTCATCCAGACACCCTAGATAAAAAAGCCAAAAACCAGGCACAGAAGCAGTTACAAGATATCCTGACCTCATTGATGCCACTATTCCAGCATTTTCCCTATTTTATGTCTGAACAATTCAGTATTCTGGATTGCATGTTGGCGCCAATTTTTATCCGCCTGAAACAGATGGGCATAGAATTACCGCAGCAGCAATGCCGTCCATTTTATTTATATTGCCAGCGAATTTTCAGTCGTCCTGCCTTTGTAAAATCTATGACATTGCAGGAAAAAAACCGTTATTCAGCACAAATCAAGAACCTGTAGAGAAACATCATGTCCGAACAAGAATTCAACCTTAGCCCTACTCGTCCCTATATGGCACGCGCAATCTATGAGTGGGTTTGCGATAACAATATGACGCCCTACTTGCTGGTCGATGCGACACGTCCAAATACCATGGTTCCTGAGCAGTTTATTAAAGATGGGCAGATTGTGCTGAATATTGTGCCTCATGCGGTACATGCGCTACATATGAGCAATGATGCAATTAGCTTCTCTGCTCGCTTTGGTGGTGTCTCTCGTGATATCTATGTCCCTATGGCAGCCGTACTCGGTATTTACGCACGTGAAAACGGCCAAGGTTTATTCTTTGATCCAAGTGAATATGAACATACACAAACCGATGAAGATGCTTTAAAATCAAGCACTGAAGAAAAACCTGAACAGCCAAAGAAAAAACCAACTTTAAGGTTATTAGATTAAAAAATAATGGAGCAAGTGAATGGCTTTTGATTTAGTACAATATTTTGTTGAACAGATAGAAACTCAAAAGCCTGAGCTTCTAAAAGACCATACGAAAGAAGAAAGACGAAAATATATAACTGAAATTAATGCCTTAACTTTAGGCAAACTGATTACCGAGTGGCGCAACAATCCACAAAAAATTTATAACGAAATTAATCATCCTGATGAATTATATATACTGGAAGTCGTGCGTCATCTGGCCACCCATTCGGAAAACCAGTCAGCTCTGGATCGAACTCAACTAGAACAAAGCACCTCGGAAATTTTCCATTTACAGCTCACTGAATTAAAACAGTTACATGATACCGGCAATCATAATCTTAACAGCATTCAAGAACTACTCACCGGCCAGATTGAACATTTATCCGGTCAAGCAGATGATTGGGTTTGGACAACAAACAACCTAACAGAACTCAAAGGCTCTAAACCAATTGTACAAGAAGAGCTATCATTGGAGGCATCAATGAAGGAGTTTAATCAAATGGTAAGCCAGAATCATCAGCATCAAGATGTTGAAGACGTCGTTCTTGTAGAAACCCCAACATGGGCAAAGATTGTTGAACCCATCATCGCCATTGCAATTCTTTGGGTATTAATCGCAGCCGTAATGCGCGTATTTGGTTAAAATGAACTGCAATCAAAAACCAGCATTTTGCTGGTTTTTTTATTTGCCAAGATTTATAAGATCGGCCTATCAATTATTTTAGAGCAAACCCAAGATTCAAGATCTCCTATCACTCCTATAAGAACAACCCTCCTAAGAAAGTTTTGATCAGCTTTGAAATATAAATATATTTAAGCACTTCAATAAGTTTGAGAAGCTCTAGTAGTTTCAATATTGCTTATTAAAAGTTCTTAAAAATCCCGCACACAAAAAAACACCCCCCTGCTTATGCAGGGGGGTGTTTCGAATAATGAGCTGGCGATGACTTACTCTCACATGGGTAACCCCACACTACCATCAGCGCAAAGAGGTTTCACTTCTGAGTTCGGGAAGGGATCAGGTGGTTCACTCTTGCTATTGTCGCCAGCACAACTGTTATGGACTTGTTCGGGTCTTATTTAACTACTTTTTTGTAGTGTTTGCCTTACTTAGTACCAAAAGAGTTATTAACAGAATGTTATTTGAGTCAAAGTATATGTTCTAGCGTATTCTGAATCAAGATCAGTCAGTATTGACTGTTTGGTTTTGAATCAATTCCAGCTCACTGCTTGCGCAGTTCGTACAACAACTGTTTGGGTGTTGTATAGTCAAGCCTCACGAGCAATTAGTATTGGTCAGCTTCACATATCACTATGCTTCCACATCCAACCTATCAACGTCGTAGTCTTCAACGGCTCTTTAGAGGAC
>NZ_VPAU01000040.1:0-3380 GCF_013419095.1 Acinetobacter sp. YH12105 | reverse complement strand
AACCAAATGGAAATATTACCTCGGTTGATTAAAGCTCGGTTATAGGATGACCAATTGGTTGTACGGTAGATTTTAGAAGCAGGCTTATTCATTTGGAAATTATATTGCTGAATAAGCCTTCCATGCTAGCTTTATGCAACATGAACCGTACCGGGTTTGTCGGAGACTTTTTTATTTAAGTTAGGCCACCTGACCTAACGGATTAATCTTATCATAGTACATTGCTTCAAACTCAAAAGGCGATACATAACCCAGTGCACTGTGTACACGCTTTTTGTTGAACCAATCTACCCAATTTAATGTCGCAAGTTGTACATCCGCTAAACCTTGCCAATCTGCTTTTAAATATTCAATCACTTCTGTTTTGTATAAGCCATTCACCGTTTCAGCCAAAGCATTATCGTATGAATCACCTGTCGTACCGACTGATGCTCGTAAATTTGCTGCTTCTAAACGATTGGTATAGCGAATAGAAAGATATTGAACACCTCTATCTGAATGATGAATCACATTCTTAGGCATACCTCGATCGTGCAATGCTTGCTCCAATGCATCGAGCACCATATCTGTATTCATCCGTGTAGATACTTTCTATCCAACAATTGCTCGTGAGAACACGTCAATAACAAATGCGGTATATACCCAGCCTGAATGAGTTTGAATATACGTAAAGTCACCCACCCATAGTTGGTTTGGATGATCAGCATTAAAATTACGTTTCACTAAATCATCTGCCCGTTTTTGGTCATCTCGGTTACGGGTGGTTTGTTTATTCTTACCACGCCAAACACCTTGTATACCTAGCTTTTGTATCAATCGAGCAACTGTACAACGTGCAATCACATAGCCTTCACGTTTCAGTTGTTGCCAGACCTTACGCACACCGTATCGACCTGAACTTTCTTTCCAAATTCGCTTAATCTCCTCAGCATGCTGCAAGTCATGTAAATCTCGTTTCGCTCGATGTTCTGGATTTACTGTGAGATCTAAAGTCCGGTAATAGGTTGAAGCAGCGATCGGTAAAATCCTACAAATCGCCTCAACACCATATCGATCTTTATTGTTAAGGATAAAATCCACCATTATTTGTGTGGGCGGTCGAGCTCCGCCTGGGCGAAAAAAGCCGCTGCTTTACGTAGAATTTCGTTAGCACGTTGCAGTTCTTTATTTTCGCGTTCCAGTTGTTTGATACGTTCTTGGTCTGAAAGCTGCTGTGCTTTAACTGGATTTTGTTGATCTAAGTATTTTTGATACCAAACACGTAGTGTTTCAGGAGTACAGCCAATTTTAGGAGCAATTGCTGTGATTGCAGCCCAATTCGATGGATAATCTTTCTCGGATTCAATCAATAATTGAACCGCTCTTTCTCTGATTTCAGGGGTATATTTTAATTTTGTCATCGGGATAGTCTCTCAGAATATTGACTCTCCGACAAACCCGGTACGGTTCAACAAAGCCGTACGGAAGCCATTAATACCGATTTAAATGCACATAAAAAAGCACAAACAACTGTAGGGATCGACTATGGTGAACTCATTTTAGAAGATGGAAATATTGTTGGCTTATATGGCACACCAGGACAAGAACGCTTTGACTTTATTTGGGATATTATTACGGAAGGCGCTCTAGGTGTAATTCTACTCATTGATCACACTACAGAAAACCCCATTGAACAACTAAATGAATATTTAACTTATTATAAAGCCAAGCTTTCAAATATTATAATTGGCATTACTCATTTAGATAGCAAAGCTCAATATAACTCATCGATCTATCATGAATGGCTAGACCAACAAGATATAAATTACCCTTTATTTTTAATTGATGCTCGCGATAAAGAAGATATTCTCCTTTTAGTTGATGCATTAATCACACAAGCTGAAGTTCTTTTCGAGTTAAATTAATATGTCACTACATGAACTATCTAAACGTACCGCACCTCAGGATTTAATTCAGTTTGCACAAAAATATATACAAGCTATTCTTAGGGATGTTTCCGAAATCAATTTAGTTATGCTCTGCTCTTCAGATGGTTTTGAACTTGCGTCAGTGCATAAAAAGGATGTTGAAAATCATGGAAAACTTGCGGCTGTAAGTAGTTCAACTGGCTATGATTCATGCATTTATGAATGAAATTAATTTTACAGGATGCCAGAGCATAACCCTAGATGCAGATAATGGTAAGGCTGTTATGGCATCTATTCAACATCCTAGTTTTCCAATGCTTATAGTCATTCTTTCTTCCAAAGAAGTTTTACTGGGTCAGCTACTGTACGCAACCAAAAAAGCTAGCACTGATATTGCAGCATATAAAATTAAAATTTAGGTTTTAAATGCTATATCCTATTTATATTTATGAAACTATGATCTGTCATCAATTAAGCTAAATTATTGTTGAGGCAAGATAAATTGCTGACAAAAAGTTTTGAACTAATTTATCATAACGTATGGTAATAATACGATACTGCTTGAGCTTGGCAAAAAAAGTTCCCGATCAAATATCGTGCTTTATAAAGATATGGGTATAATGACCTTGACTCATAGCGTTATTTTTAGAGGGTATCACGCCTTAAGCATTAATTTTATGGATTGGAACAATTATTCGATCTTTAGACTTTTAGGCTTTATCTATGGGCTAAGTTTGACTGAATAATAAGTCCAGCAATATATTAACAACATTTAAATCATGAACTTGCCCAGCAACAGTAAGATAAAATTTTATTGGATTGCCTAAGACATCATTATGAGCACGCATTTTGGTGCTTAAGTTATCTTTCCTCCGTCCGATCGCCTGATTTCTTCCCCAGCGCTGTGTTGATGAGCACAATGGTGGAGTCGAACATGGCTATTCATTGTCACTGTCATGTGACAGCACTTCAAAGACTCTCTGCCACACACCTGCTTTAGGCCAACGACTAAAACGAATATCCACGACGCTGAAATCACCAAATGTTATGAAAAGACTCACTCGCTAATGAATATCTGAACGATACCTAACTGCTCTCAGCAAATAATTGGTTATCTTTATCAATTACTCTAACAATTTCTATTCTAATATCTAAATCATGCCAGTAACACCTAAGAAAGCTATCACAGGATTTATTAAATAAAGACCTAGCACTTAGTCCTATTCTAACTATCTTAATAGCTAAACTTGAGCATATCTCAATCATTTTTTGAAAAGCTTGAGATTTAAATAATAACTTAATTATTTTCAATGCACACAAAAAAACACCCCCAACTGTTAAGTTGGGGGTGTTTTGAATAATGAGCTGGCGATGACTTACTCTCACATGGGTAACCCCACACTACCATCAGCGCAAAGAGGTTTCACTTCTGAGTTCGGGAAGGGATCAGGTGGTTCACTCTTGCTATTGTCG